>JBARZF010000735.1:0-4288 GCA_049649675.1 Rivularia sp. (in: cyanobacteria)
TCCCATTTAATGGCGTGCGGATTTCATGAGAAACGTTGGCAAGAAATTCGCTTTTGAGACGGGAAGCTTCTTCTGCTTGCTGACGGGCTGATTCTAATTCTTTATATAAAGTAGCGTGGGCGATCGCCGTACCAATTTGATCTGCTGCTTCTCTGGTTAATTCAAGTTCTATTGCTGATAAGTAGGAGCATTCGGGGTTTAAGCTCAAAGCGATTAAGCTATTAGGTTGCTCCTGATGAGAAGTTGCGACTATTAAAAGTTTCTCAGTGTTAAATAAATAACTATTTGCTCGATCTACTATAACGGGCTTGAGAGTACTTAAAGCTTGAGTAAACCCAACTTCAGAAGCTATATCTATTTCCGTTCCCAACATCGACTTGACGTTTGGCTGGCATGACTGGGCAATTACACGTATCTTATCTTCGCCGTAGTAAGGGCAAATTATGCAAAATCCTGGCTGTAGTGTTGTGCCTAAACTATCAACAGTTTGCTGCCAAATAATGTTTAAATCCAGAGTTCGCCGGATATTTCGAGTGATATTGTTAATCAGCTTCTGGTATTGCTGCGAGCGTATATCATCTAAATTCCTCGATTTAGGCGTTATCTGTATTTGATTTATGCTCGCTCCAACTTGCAATAATCTTCCCATTACCAATACTGAGGTTGCAGCATCGCCTAAAGTTGGCATTATTGGAGTTATCAGCAACTCTAGTTCTACAGCCGCTTGTGGAAGATTAAACCAACACTGGCATTTTTGGGGAACCAAAGTTGCTAGCACTTGCCCTAACCGCTGCAAATAACCAGCTTTATCAATCGGAGCAAAGTTTTCTTGATTCGCGTTTTCGTCAAGAATATGTTCTGAGTTTAATCCCAAACGTTCGCCTTGCTGCCAACAAAAATTGAGGAAACGTCCCGTGCCATCCTGAACGTACACTAGCTCAGTTCCCAAACAAGCTAATGCATCAGTGTACTTAGTAACAGATTCCTTCTGGTCGGACAATAAATGCGGTGGTTCAGAATTCGCAGCAATACTCATGACTGGGGTTAAATAGAAACAGTGTAGCCCAAACTAAGTTGTGCTAATAGCTGCTTAAAGTGTGGCATAAATTTTTACAGCTTTAGCATACTTGTTTGGGATTTTTATTGTATTCCTGGAATTAGTTGTAAAACATATAAATTCTTAATCGTTCCACTCACCCCGAGGCGGAACTTTAATTCGATGAGGGGTGCGCGTTAGTTCATCATCTCTAGGAATATCGCCGCGCAACCACTGACGCAGTGCTACTTCAATTACTTTAGAGGGATCATTACTCAGATGACTAATTTTCTCTAACAATTCAGAATCCAAGCGGATCGCAACTTCTACCTTCTCGGATAATATGTTTTCCGCGAAGTCCGGTCTTTCTTTCATGTTCATAGCTAATATTCTCTGCGCGTTCGTTATTTATCCCAAGGCTCTAGGTCAGGCAGCTTTACCTACAGTTGAACAAAAAGAATCTGATTTACCCAACTAAGCGGGTTGCTTACTGCCCTATAATCGTCCATGTTTATTTTACGCTCCCACCATAACAATACCAGCATCTTTTGATGAGATGGGAGATGGGGGGATGGGGGGAGGGGAAGACAAGGGGACAAGGGGAAGAAAATTATTAACTACTCCCTACTCTTAAATCTTAACTCTTAACTCCTAACTCCTAACTGGTCACTGGTCACTGGTCACTGTCCTGTTACAACTTTGAGCAGCGTGTTTGCGAAGAAAGCATTACAATACGTTAAGTAAAAGGCTTTTTTTATTAAGATTAAGATTGCAGAATACAGCTTTATTAACAAGTATGTCAGAAACCCTAGCCTAAAGGCATAGGGCTTGCCTGAGAAATCGTCAAGCTATTCTGACCAGACCACTCAGTAAAACGAGTAGCCGTTATTTGAGTCACGACACCCCGGAATGCGTAGCTAGTTCCTTGCTCTGTCACTTGTGATTAAACAGTTCCAAGGTCACTGGAACAGTGTTGCAAGTCTAACAAGCTCTTATAACTGGTCGAAGCTAACATTACCCCGTAAGGGAGGCTCTTCGGAGCAAAAACGTTATGCGTACAGGATTGCGAGACGGAAATAGTAATTGTCCTATTTAAAGTTCACTACAAAGGAACACCGAACTTAGCAATCCCAAGGCGGTAATGTAAAACATAAAATATAAAACCGTCCTACAAGAACGGGGTTTCAAACCCAAGGAATTTGATGACTGACGTTCCCGCTTCTCGCATTCGTAATTTTTGCATTATCGCTCACATTGACCACGGTAAATCAACTTTGGCTGACCGTCTTCTGCAAGCCACTGGTACGGTGGAAAATCGGCAGATGAAGGAGCAGTTTCTCGATAATATGGATTTGGAACGGGAGCGCGGCATTACTATTAAGCTGCAAGCGGCCCGGATGAATTACAAGTCTAAGGATGGTCAGGAATATGTACTCAATCTGATTGATACTCCCGGTCACGTTGATTTCTCTTATGAGGTGTCCCGCAGCTTGGTAGCTTGCGAAGGGGCGCTTTTAGTGGTAGATGCTTCTCAAGGTGTAGAAGCTCAAACTTTAGCTAATGTTTATTTGGCAATCGAGAACAATTTAGAAATTATCCCGGTTTTAAATAAAATTGATTTACCGGGTGCCGAACCGGAACGGGTTGCTGGTGAAATTGAAGAAGTTATTGGTTTGGATTGCAGCAATGCGATTCTTGCTTCTGCTAAGGAGGGAATTGGCATTCCCGAAATTTTAGAAACAATTGTCGAACGAGTACCGCAGCCCCAGAATAGCATTGATGAACCTTTACGGGCGTTAATTTTTGATAGTTATTATGATAGCTACCGGGGAGTAATTGTTTATTTCCGGGTGATGGATGGCAAAGTCAAGAAAGGCGATAAAGTCTATCTGATGGCTTCTGGTAAGGAATATGAAATTGATGAGTTAGGGGTTCTTTCTCCGAGTCAAGTGCAAGTAGATGAACTTCACGCTGGGGAAGTAGGTTATTTCGCGGCGGCGATTAAAGCTGTGGAAGATGCGCGGGTAGGCGATACGATTACTTTAAGTAAAGCGAAAGCAACACAAGCTTTACCCGGTTATGCCGAAGCTAACCCGATGGTATTTTGCGGGATGTTTCCTATCGATTCCGACCAATTCAAGGATTTACGAGAAGCTTTAGATAAACTTAAGCTTAATGATGCAGCTTTGCAATTTGAACCGGAAACTTCCAGCGCGATGGGTTTTGGTTTCCGTTGCGGCTTCTTGGGTTTGCTGCACATGGAAATTGTCCAAGAGCGTTTGGAGCGCGAATATAACTTAGATTTAATTATTACTGCTCCTTCAGTAATTTACAAAGTAACCACTAATAAGGGTGAAGTCGTTTTCGTTGATAATCCCGCTAATTTACCTTCTCCCAACGAACGAGAGAAAATTGAGGAGCCTTACGTTAAGGTAGAAATGATTACTCCTGAAGAGTACGTGGGAACCTTAATGGAGTTATCTCAAAATCGTCGGGGTGTGTTTAAAGACATGAAATACTTAACCCAAGGGCGCACGACATTAACCTACGAATTACCTTTAGCCGAAGTTGTTACCGACTTTTTCGATCAAATGAAATCGCGATCGCGCGGTTATGCGAGTATGGAATATCAGCTAATTGGCTATCGTGAAAATCATCTGGTGAAATTGGACTTGTTGATTAACGGCGATGCGGTTGACTCTTTGGCGATGATTGTTCACCGCGATAAAGCTTATAACGTTGGGCGAGGGATGGCTGAGAAATTGAAAGAATTAATTCCCCGTCACCAATTTAAAGTACCAATTCAAGCCTCTATAGGTAGTAAAGTAATTGCCTCGGAACATATTCCAGCATTGCGGAAGGATGTATTAGCCAAATGTTACGGTGGTGATATTAGTCGGAAGAAGAAACTTTTGCAAAAGCAAGCCAAAGGTAAAAAGCGGATGAAATCTGTGGGTACGGTTGATGTTCCCCAAGAAGCATTTATGGCAGTATTGAAATTGGATCAAAATGCGTAATTTTATCCCCTAATACCTTGTTTGTCCGCGAATTAATTTGTAGAGACGTGATATATCGCGTCTCTACATTTGCCGGAATAACAGAAAATTGCGAGCAGGTAAATATTGATATAGGGAAATCGCCCGTACTCGAAAATAGTGCGGGCGATTTTGTTAAGAAGTTAGGATTATTTTTATAATACCGAAAAATCTGGTTTTAGTTGAATATATTCCGACATTGCCGAAGTTATTGCGA
>JBARZF010000736.1:0-1817 GCA_049649675.1 Rivularia sp. (in: cyanobacteria)
CCCCGGAGCTATACTGCTTCAACTCTTCTACTAACTGCACGTCATTAGAAGCACTTCTTGCACCTGCTTGAGCTGCCCATTGCTTTAATGCGTCAATTTGTTCTTTAGCAATAGAAGCCAAAGGTACGGTAACTTCTATTGCTTTGAGTATATCTTCTGTAATAAAGTCGCGACGCTGCCCGTCAAGTTTACTGGAGAATGCGTTGTGCATTGCTTCAATTATTACTTGCTCTATTTCTGCTCCACTAAAATTTTCTGCTCTATTTGATAATAAAAGTAAATCAAAATCTCGCACTCGATTGGGACGTAATTTTTGAATATGAACTTTGAAAATGTCTTGTCTTTCGGCTTCGGTGGGTAAATTTAAAAAGAATATTTCGTCAAATCTCCCTTTCCTTAACAATTCTGCTGGCAATATCTGCACGTTATTCGCAGTGGCAACAATAAACACCGGGCTGGTTTTTTCCTGCATCCAGGTAATTAAGCTACCAAATACCCGTCGCGATGTTCCCGAATCTCCATCAACTCCGCTGCTAATATTGCCGAATGCTTTGTCTATTTCATCTATCCACAATACGCATGGTGCCATTGCTTCTGTAAGCTGAATCATTTGGCGCACGCGGCTTTCACTTTCGCCGACGATTCCGCCAAATAAGCGCCCTGTATCGAGTCTTAGTAACGGTAATCGCCATTCATGAGCAATGGTTTTTGCGCTCAAAGATTTACCCGTACCTTGAATTCCTACAAGTAACGCTCCTTTGGGATTGGGTATACCGTAACGTCTGGCTTCTTCGGTGAAAGCATCTTGACGCAACTGCACCCATTGTTTAAGTTGATGTAATCCTCCGACTCGTTTCAAGGATTCGGAAGGTGTAAAAAATTCTAATATTCCGGTTTGACGAATGGTTTGCTTTTTCTCAGCCAAAACACCGCTAATATCAGACTCATTAACCTGCTGTTTCGCTGCCAAAGCTTTCGCCAAAACTCGCTGAATCCGGGTTCGACTCAATCCCTGACAGGCTTTTACCAACTGCTCCCGCGCTAAACCTGCTAATTTCAGCTTGTCGGGTACCACCAACTGCTCAATTAAATAATTAATTTGAGGTACATCGGGTAAAGGAAAATCAACAACCGTCATTTCCTCTTTCAACTCTTCAGGTACTTCCAAAGTATGGCTGGTAAGAATAATAGACTTACGACTGCGCTTCAATTCCCTGGCTAAATTTCGCAACTCCCGCACAATCGGCGCACTTTTTTCTGTAGTAAGATTTTTGACGTATGGGTGCAAATCCCGCAACACGAAAATAACCGATTTTTGGGCATCAGTTTTACCAATGCGAGCCAGCGCTGGCATCACAGAGCCTTTATCCGCACCGTTATCACTCCAACCCCGCACAACATCCCAAAACAACACCTGGCGCGGTGGTTGAGAAAGCGCAGCAACTTTAAACAAAACCTCCTCTAAAGGCTCTTCTTCCACGGCAACCATATATAGTAGAGGATACCGCGCTCGAATCATCAAATCTATTTGCTCAACAAGCTCAAAGTTAGGAATATCCTTACTTTCACCTGCTTCTGAATGAGAATTATTCATAACACCCCTATCCCGAATTGGCGATCGCACTTATAGAGAACATTTGTACTTATTACTTCAGTTTATTCGCTTCCCAGCAAAGTGCCAATAGCAAATCGCGGAAAAGTCGCATATCTTATCAAAAGTTTTACAATTAATTGGGTAATAGGTAATGAGGTAATAGGTAACTAATAATATTTACCCCCTCTCCCCCCTCTCCCCCCTCTCCCCCCTCTCCTTGCAC
>JBARZF010000737.1:0-1818 GCA_049649675.1 Rivularia sp. (in: cyanobacteria)
CCCGGATGCTATCCCACCGGGTTTTTAGCCTGTATGCATCCTTTAGTTGCAGCAGGTATTATCCCTAAAGATTTTCCCGCGACTATCAACGCCATTTCTGGGTATTCGGGAGGAGGAAGAAAACTGATGGAAGAATATCAAAGTGCTTCAGGGGAACAAGCAAACAGTTATGCTTACGGAATCTACGGTTTAACTTTCGGACATAAACACGTCAAAGAAATGCATCAGCATTCGGGTTTACAATCTCCACCGTTATTTGTTCCTGCCGTAGGTAACTTTGAAAAAGGAATGTTGGTGCAAATTCCTTTACCTTTGCATTCTTTACAAAATCAACCCAGTGGTGAATTGATTCATAAAACGCTCAAAGAATATTATCAAAACGAAAAATACGTTTCCGTCGCGCCTATGAATGATGACGGTTCTTTACGCAAGGGTAAGTTTCTTGACGCTCAAGCAGCGAATAATACCAACTTAGTACAACTATTTGTGTTTGCAAATGATGAGACAAAAGAAGCTTTGTTAGTAGCAAGATTAGATAATTTAGGAAAAGGTGCTTCCGGTGCAGCAGTGCAGAATTTAAATATTATGCTCGGTTTGGATGAGGATTTAGGGCTTTCCTAAATATTACTGCTGTAAAAAGTTTTAAAAATCAAGTTCCAGATATAAGCCTTTGGGTATGGGCGAAGCGATCGCCAAAAAACGGACGAAATAACTCGCACCCCAGACTTGCCGTTGTACCATGCAGATGCACCAACCCCATCTTGCACAACTGTCCGGCTTGCACAGCGTCGCAATCTACAGGACTTGATTGGTTGACGATTTCAAACCTATTATTTGTATAATAGGAGCTTTACTTAATTAATTGCCAAAATAATTTCATGAATTGCTCAGTAAGAAAACGATGTATTGATTCAGGCTTACACCTTCAGTGTCAGCAGCTTCAGCTAAACGATCGTGTAAAGTTTTTGGCATTCCCTGGCATTTACTTACCGCTGTAAGTATCATCCGTAGCAGGTAAAGGTATTTTGTCTCCATTTTCATAAACGGTTTCCAGCCATAATTCCCGTGCTTCATTAATATTTGCCATAGTTTCTTCAAGGGTTTCGCCTTGTGTGACACATCCTGGTAAATCTTTGATTTCAGCCACATATCCACCATCTGCATCTGGATAAACTGTAACAGGGTACTGAAGCCTCAAATAGTATTCTAATGATTGGTTTTCAATCTGCTTCTTCTCCGGTTTCAACGTTGTCATAATTCCACTCTTCTAAATTTAATTGGAATGACTATATTCTACTAAGTGCTTTTCAATTTATATGTTGCACCTTTCTTGTAAAACCTATATTCCCGCCTTGTAAGCCGGAGGCTTTCTCGCAGAGAAATAAATTTCAAGGCTAATATACAAAGTACGTTAAAACGCACTAAAAGCCCTGTCCAGCCGTCTTTAGACGACTTTGTTTGTGAGCCTGGTAATTTATTCCAAGGTGGTGTAGAAAATGGTGCAAGATGTGAGTTAAAATCTTCTTCTTCAGTTTCAACGTTGCTATAATTGCACTCTTGCTAATTTAATAATAATTTCTCAAATTTTTGATATAAATCAAAATAATTAAAGACGTTGCAATGCAACGTCTTAAAAAAATTCATATATAACCGACTTCATTGAATGTTATTACTGTTGAGGTGCTTCTTCCGCTGCGGGAATCTCTAAGTTTCCTTCAGCAGGAATTAGTTTATTTAAAACATTAATGTAGCTTAAAACACTATTGCGCTGTTGTTCTAAATTAACCGCAACATTGATATTCTTTTTCGCAACAGCTT
>JBARZF010000738.1:0-37344 GCA_049649675.1 Rivularia sp. (in: cyanobacteria)
TGGCAATAGATATCTTAGCTAAGACATCATATTTTGATTCAAAGGGAATAGACAATGGGCAGCAGGCAATTGAAAAACATCCCAACATTGTTCGCTGTAATTGATAACTGATAACTGATAACTGATAACTGTTATGACTCCAACTTTATTCGGTCGCTGGCAAACTCGTTTATTATTACTTTTTACAGTAGGTTTATTCGTTAGCCTACCATTTGCTATTGGTTTAATTGGTTCACCACCAGGATATGTATATTTCTGGATACTTTCCTATGTTGCGATTTTTGGTTTAGGTTGGGATGTCGTATACGACCAAATACAAAAGTATCGTTGGGATAGAGATTGGCCAGCAGTATACCAATTATTTGCCGGTATTTGGGAATTTATATTTATGGTGTGTGGAGTAAAATTTTTAGGCTTTTTACCAATACCTATTCCAAAAGACCAATTACCTTTGTTTTGGGTTTTCTTCCACTATTTTGTTGTTTGGCTGGCAGTTTTTATTGCTTCTCAAAGCATAATGCGTGTTCTTTTCGTCCGTTGGCGCTTTTTTGGCGGGCAGTGGCTCTAAAGACTTCTTTAAGGATTAATATTTCCGAGCATAAGTCTTATGGAATAGGCAAAATAATTTACTCTCAGAAACTATGTACGGAATGATATTTTAAGGCTCTATGGAATTCTACAAACGGGCTTTTATTAATAAGAGAATATTTGTTTTTGCATTAAGTTGAAGAGAAATGCAATTTCTGAAGTCTTAACCTTAACTTTATAAATGCTGTCTCACTTACTACCCGAACAATAGAAGAGTACAGATTTCGTAAAATAGAGCAAGTAATTTCGTCAATATTCTTAAATCTTGAAATAAATAATTGCTAAAAACCGATTGCTAATTGATAATAACTTCATTAGCTTTTAGCTCTCAACTATTAGCAATTATCAATTCATAAGCTTACTGAAGCTTAACCTACGAAGGATAAAAATAATGAATAAGCAATTCAAGAATAGGCACTTTGTACGGAAGTGTAACCGAGTGATTCGTATTAGCTTGTTTAGCTTGTATGCAGCAGTTGCGTTCAATACTAATAGCAGTATTGCCGCACCCGCAGGAAAGTTAGAAGATTGGCGATTTTCTCCCCAAGGTTCGCAGTTAGAAATTTCTCTTTCAGCGCCATCTCGTCCGCAGTATTTTTACTTATCTCAACCTCCCCGCATTGTTGTAGATTTGCCCGGTACTAAATTAGGCTACGTTCCTACTCAACAAAATTATAACGGAGCAATCGAGAGAATTCGTGTTTCTCAGTTAAACGATGATGTAACTCGCATTGTTATGGATTTAGCGGCGGGAACCTTTTTCGATCGCTCCCGAGTACAGCTACAACCCGTTTCCTGGCAAAATCCTACTCGTTGGTTATTCCGTCCTATAATTACAGCCAATAATAATTTTTTACCGTCGCAATATCAATCAGTTGGAGGTGAGTTACCACCAGGTGCTACAGGGCAGTTACCACCAGGTGCTTATTCTCCATCACAATCACTCAATAATTCTCCCTATACTCCGCCGCAACCACCAGGCATTCTGCCACCTCAACCACCAGGTATTCTGCCACCTTTACAACCATCAGGTATGTATAATAATCCTTCACAACTTCCAAAGCGGATAAATACACCACCATCTTCCGATTCAGCACCTTTACCATTAACACCGATTGGAAATGGAAATTTAGGCCAGCCCACCGTAACCGTACCGCCGATTACAACAATCAATTCATCTCCACAAATTCCAAATTCAGTTCTTCCACCGGCAAAATTTCCTTCACCATCAGGAAATCTCAATTCTCCTCCGTCCTTTTTTCCTACACCTGCCTTACTTCCAACAACCAATACACGATAAATTTGGTCAATTCTTCTGGTTCCCGAGTAATTGAGTTCGGAGAACCTTTTCCCAATCCTAATCTATAGAAAATAAGTATTAAATAGCTTTGCTTCTCGGTTGATTAAAATACAAAGCAGAATGATGGTGTATTGAAAACGTTTTTTTCGCAATAAATAGTAAATAAATACTTGTAGAGACGCTATAGGAAATCCCAAGCGTCTCTACATTTGTATTTGTACTTCTTACAACTTTAGAAGAAAGAATAATTCTCTAGAATCGTTCCGTTTCTGCTGGAACGTTTACAGCACCTTCTTCGTTAACAAAGAAGTTTTTCGCTGCATCATTTTGGTAGATACATTTAATATCAAGCTCTTTGCTATCTAATCTACCTGTAAAACCAAAAGTATTTAAACGATTCTTACAATCTCTTACCTGATCTGATGTTACTAAGTTTCTTTGTCTGAGAATCTCCCAGTTACTTTGACGTAAAACGCATCCAGGGCGCATACTCGGTTGAGCAACATAAACATTAAACGGGTTAAGAGTTACAAACAGTCTGGCATCCATCACCATTGCGCTGGCACCATACTGCACGCAAACCTCTGGGTTTGGCGCTTTAGTATCAATGAATTCGCGAGAAGCCACATTAGAAGGTGACAAAGTAGCCGAAGAGCTAAAAGCGATACCAATACCAATACCTAAAATAAATATGCCCCCCAGAATGGCAATAGTTGTAAAATTAAATACTGAGGTGACAGGATTAGAACCTCTTGGAGAGGGATTAGCTGACCTATTATTATATCTACGTGTCATATCTACTTTTTAACTTCACGCCTCGGACAACAGGGAGTAATGAAAAAATATCTCCCTCTTTAAGTATGACGATTCTTTAATGAAATTGTCCGTTACTTTAACAATAATGTTTCAACTAAATTACAAAATAATCATGGGGAATAGAGAGTTAGGAGTTAGGAATTAGGAGTTAAGAATTAGGAGGCGCGGAGTTGTTGATTACCAATTACCAATTACCAATGCCCCATTCCCAATTCCCAACTCCTGATTATTAGCTAGCTACAGCAAAAGTTTCTTCTAAAGGCATAAAACGAAAAGCGCGATCGCCGCCTCTTTCGATTACAACTTTTACTCTTGGCTCGATTTTGGGTAGATTCGCTAAGTATTCTAATTCTTGATCTTCAAGAATATGCCCATCAATAATCCACAATACTAACCCTTTCGATTTAGGGGGCAAGTTATCTAGCTGAGTACTAATAATTGGCGGTACATAATATACATAACCAACCGCAGCACCACTACTAGTACTTTTTTTACCTAGATGCGGAGGGCGTACACCGTGAACTCCAGTCAAATAAGCAGCGACATCGCCCAAACCCTTACCACTAATACATAAAGCATTGTAGCCTTTAGCACGCAATCTGCGACGATACCGACCTTCAAACCCGCCCTCTAAAGGTGCGTAAACCCCAAGAGCGCCAAATTTCTCTAATTTGCGAATAAAACCGCCACCAGTAGTTAGTAATGCCATAGACCTTTTTCAAATATCGCTTCGATAATTCTATTATCAGTTATCAGTGAACAGTGAGCAGTGAACAGTGAGCAGTTATCAGTGAACAGTTATCAGTTAAGAGTTTTATATTCATAACTAATGTCTTATATGAATTAAAAGCTCCTCTTATCCTATAAGGGTTTTGGAGGCTGTGTTAATTACTAAATAATAATTTTGGAATTATCGGTTCTATCTATCAAGCTAATTTCAACACTCAATTAATATAAAACGTAAAGAATATGCATATTGTTAGCCCATGCAGGTGGGCTTTGTTTGTCTAGCCCCAGACTTATAGTCTGTTAGCGAAGCGTGTCCGTAAGGACATGGGCTAATTCACTGTTCACTGAAAAACATCTGGACAAACGAAAATAGATGGACTATAATGTCGGGTTGTGGACAATTTATAAAAACAAGCCGTTTTGACAGTCAATTTTTTGGTTAAGACTATTTTTAAGGATTTGCAAAAAAACTATAAAAATTAGTTAGTCAAAGTTGACAATAGAGTGGTAAATTAAGAAGTCTTGAGGTAAACTTGGGACGTTTGACTGAATCTTAAATAATTATTTAAGGTTTTGCGAACAAAGCGGTGATGTTGGTGACGGCATAACGTCAGCCTTTGAAAAAAGGATACTGAGCGGGTTTAGCCGCTTAAGTCCAGCGGTACGAATGATATGTAAGTGCCAAAGTGGTTGCTTGAATAAGGCAATACTGCACGAATCGCAAAGCTTCATTAGCATTGCATTTTTAAATCTTTAGTCCTTCCCGATCGGAAGGTACTTTTGACTGCGCGGATAAATCGAAGATACTTTGACTTTTGTTTTGGCGCAGTATGAAGATGAAGGACAAGAAATCCCCGATGGAAGTTGGATAGCTATTACCTGAGCATTTCCGGACTTCTGAGTTTTCTTGATAATAAGGCGGGTAGTTTCTTGAAAAAGTGACTCCATGATTGCCTCCAACATCTAAAGTTCCGATACAAAACGGAAAACTTATAGAAAGGAGACTTGTAACTGTGTCTGTAGGTATTCTCGGCACCAAAGTGGGTATGACTCAGGTTTTTGACGATGCAGGAAAAGCGATTCCTGTCACCGTTGTTCAAGCCGGGCCATGTACAGTAACCCAAATAAAAACACAGCAGACCGACGGTTACTCCGCCATTCAATTAGCCTATGGTGAAGTAAAAGAAAAAGCTTTAAATAAGCCTAAGTTGGGGCATTTAGCAAAATCATCTGCCTCGCCTTTGCGGCATTTAGAAGAATATCGCGCCGAAAATACGGGTGATTATTCTTTGGGTCAGCAGGTTAGCGCTGATATTTTTGAAGCAGGTCAGCTGGTAGATATAGCTGGAACAAGTATTGGTCGCGGTTTCGCGGGCAACCAGAAACGCAATAACTTTAGTCGAGGTCCGATGTCTCACGGTTCTAAAAACCATAGAGAACCTGGTTCTATCGGTGCTGGTACTACTCCCGGTCGTGTTTATCCCGGTAAGAAGATGGCAGGACGTTTGGGAGGCAAGCGTATTACGGTTCGCAAGCTGACAATCGTGCGAGTCGATGCAGAGAAAAATTTATTGTTAATTAAGGGAGCTATTCCTGGCAAACCAGGAGCATTAGTTAATATTGTCGCTGCAAAAGAGGTGAAATAGTCATTCGATTTTGGATTTTGAATTTGAGATTTGAGATTGAATAAGCCTGCATATCGGTTAAAAATCAAAATCTGAAATTAGGTCATTGATTTTCCGCAAGCATAATTACTTAGCGGTAAAGCAAATGATAGATAACTAAAGACAAATGAAAAATGACTAATTTAAGAAGGACAAAAAAATGGTAGATTGTGCAGTTAAAAATTGGCAGGGAGAAGAAGTAGGACAGAAAACCTTGGAATTAAAAGTTGCCAAGGAAGAAAGTGCTTCTCATGTCGTCCATAGAGCCTTGGTTCGACAAATGACTAATGCTCGCCAAGGAAACGCTAGTACTAAAACCCGAGCCGAAGTTAGAGGTGGTGGTCGCAAACCCTGGAGACAAAAGGGAACGGGACGCGCCCGTGCTGGTTCTACTCGTTCGCCATTATGGCGCGGTGGTGGTGTAATCTTTGGGCCAAAACCCAAGGAATACAACTTAAACATGAACCGTAAAGAGCGTCGTTTAGCTTTACGGACAGCCTTCGGCAGTCGTGGTGAAGACATGATTGTAGTTGAAGAATTTAGCGAACAATTCCAGCGTCCGAAAACGAAAGATTTAGTAGAAGCAATTTCTCGTTGGGGTTCTCAACCCGGACAAAAAACTTTATTGATTTTGTCGGAACGTTCAGAAAACATATATTTGTCAGCCCGTAATATAGAAAACGTCAGGCTGATGGTGGCAGACCAACTTAATGTTTTCGATTTACTGCACGCAGATAAAATCGTGGTAACTGCATTAGCATTAGATAAAATTCAGGAGGTTTACGGTGCCTAAATTTGACCCCCGCAATCTTCCCGATTTAGTGCGTCGTCCGATTGTTACCGAAAAGGCGACAATTCAGATGGAGTATAACAAATACACTTTTGAAGTGTTGCCAAAAGCAACTAAAACTCAAATAAAAGCGGCAATTGAAGGTTTATTTGATGTCAAAGTTTTGAAAGTAAATACCGCAGTACAGCCTCGGAAAAAGAAGCGCGTCGGTAGATTTATCGGATTCAAATCTCAATACAAGCGAGCTACTGTCACCGTAGCATCCGGGGATGAAGAAAAGATTCGTCAGGTTCTATTCCCAGACGTTTAATCAAGTTAGGAGTTAGGAGTTAAGAGTTAGGAATTAATAATTCTCCCCCTCTCTCCCCCTCTCCCCAAATACTTTCTGTTTAAAGTTTAAAGTTTAAAATTATGGGTACTCGTTCATTTCGTCCCTACACCCCTAGTAACCGTCAAGCGACGACTTCTGACTTCGCCGATATTACAAAGTCAAAGCCGGAAAAATCCTTAACTCAACATATTCATAGAGCTAAAGGTAGAAATAATCGCGGTGTAATCACCAGTCGCCGTCGGGGTGGTGGACACAAACGTCTTTATCGAATTATCGATTTTAAAAGAGATAAGCGGGAAATGCCTGCAACTGTTCAAGCAATTGAATATGACCCCAACCGTAATGCAAGAATTGCTCTCGTACAATACGAAGATGGCGAGAAGCGTTATATTTTGCAGCCTAATGGAATGAAGGTTGGAACCACAATTGTTGCTGGGCCAGATTCTCCGATTGAAAACGGAAACGCTTTACCTTTATCAAATATGCCCTTGGGTACCGGCGTACACAACGTAGAACTGATTGCTGGAAAAGGCGGTCAAATAGTGCGTTCGGCTGGTGCGGTTGCTCAAGTAATGGCAAAAGATGGTAATTACGTTACTTTGAAATTGCCTTCAGGAGAAGTCCGCATGATTCGGCGCGAATGCTACGCCACCATCGGACAAGTAGGTAACGTAGAAGCTAGAAACCAAAGCTTGGGTAAAGCAGGTAGAAATCGCTGGAGAGGTCGCCGACCAAAGGTCAGAGGTAGCGTAATGAACCCTTGTGACCACCCCCACGGTGGTGGTGAAGGACGCGCTCCTATCGGTCGTAGCGGCCCTGTAACTCCTTGGGGTAAACCGACTTTAGGTAAGAAAACTCGCAAGCCTAAGAAAGCAAGCAGCAAATTGATTGTTCGCCGTCGTCGTAAGTCCGGAAAACGGGGACGCGGTGGTCGTCAGTCATAGGATTTTAGATTTTGGATTTTGGATGCAGGGATTGGAACGTAAAGTTGTTCCGATAAATTTCTTAAAGTAGTGGAAGCCGAACAACTCCGTGGCGATCGACACAGCCGAACATCTCCGTGGTAGTAAGTTTTCAAAAAGATTTTTGGTAGTAACTTTTCTTTTAGTGCTATCCCTAACGACCAAGATGGTCGCACTACTAATCAAAATTCAAAATCTAAAATTCAAAATCTGAAATTCAAATCCTACAATCTAAAATCCAAAATCTAAAATCCAAAATTGTATTATGGGTCGTTCTCTTAAAAAAGGTCCTTTTATTGCGGACCATCTACTGAAAAAAATCGATAGGCTCAACGAAACCAATAAAAAAGAAGTTATCAAAACTTGGTCGAGAGCTTCCACTATTTTGCCTCTGATGGTTGGTCATACGATCGCAGTACATAACGGTAAACAACACGTTCCGGTTTTTATCAGCGACCAAATGGTAGGTCATAAGTTAGGAGAATTCGCTCCTACTCGTACTTATAGAGGTCACTCTAGAGATAGAAAAGGAGGAAGATAACCTACGTTGCTAATAGCTGGTTGATGCAATTAGTAATTAAGGGAAAATTATTATGGCTACTGATACTAAAGAAGTAAAAGCAATTGCTAGATATATACGGATGTCGCCCTATAAAGTACGCCGAGTACTTGACCAAATTAGGGGACGTTCCTATCGAGAAGCATTGATAATTTTAGAATTTATGCCTTATAGAGCCTGCGAACCCGTGTTAAAGGTTCTCAGGAGTGCTGCTGCAAATGCCGAACATAATGAGGGAATAGATCGAGCTTCTCTCATAGTTTCGACCGCATTTGCAGACCAAGGCCCGGTATTCAAACGTTATCAGCCCAGAGCGCAGGGTCGTGCTTATCAAATTCGCAAACCCACGTGTCATATAACCGTTGCAGTAACTGCCGATCCAGCAGCGGAGTAAGCACTCAAAAGTCAGTCAATTTTGGATTTTAGATTTGCGATTTTGGATTAACGGTTAGATTTGTGAACTAATTGAATCGTTCTTGTTTGAAATCATTTATACATAATCTGAACTAAAATCTAAAATTTTTTCGGTGATTAAAAATAGAGTGCTAAGAAATTTTAGAGGAGATCATAAGTGGGACAAAAGATTAATCCAATCGGATTTCGCCTTGGAATTACAAAAGAACACCAATCTCGTTGGTTTGCAGACCCTTCTCGATATCCAGAATTACTTCAAGAAGATCATAAACTTCGCCAGTATATAGAGAATAAGCTGGGTAGAAACGCTCAAAATAATGCCGGTATTTCCGAAGTAAAAATTGAGCGCAAAGCAGACCAGATTGATTTAGAAGTACGTACCGCTAGACCAGGTGTGGTCGTAGGTAGAGGCGGACAAGGTATTGAAGCATTACGTGCGGGATTGCAAAAAGAATTAGGCGGTAATCGTCAAATTCGGATCAATGTAGTTGAAGTACAGCGCGTTGATGCAGATGCTTTTTTGATTGGCGAATATATTGCCCAACAGCTTGAACGACGGGTTTCTTTCCGAAGAGTAGTACGTCAAGCTATTCAAAGAGCGCAACGTGCTGGCGTACAGGGAATCAAAATTCAAGTTAGCGGACGCTTAAACGGTGCAGAAATTGCCCGTACAGAATGGACTCGTGAAGGTAGAGTTCCATTACATACTTTAAGAGCTAACATCGATTACGCTTACGTAACCGCTAAAACCATTTACGGTATTCTTGGCATTAAAGTTTGGGTATTCAAAGGAGAAATTATTCCTGGAGAAGAAGAATCACCAACTTCCAACCCCAGAAACGAACGCGAACCTCGTCGTCGGCAAAATAATCGGCGTCGTCCTTCTTTTGAAGACCGTTCCAACGAAAATTAGTATTTAGTTATTAGTTATTAGTTATATCTACTAACAACTAACAACTAACAACTATCCATTAACAACTAATTAGTCATGTTAAGTCCTAAAAGAACTAAATTCCGCAAACAACATCGCGGACGGATGAGAGGGTTAGCAACCAGAGGTTGTAATATCAACTTTGGTGATTTTGCTCTTCAGGCTCAAGAACCATCTTGGATTACTTCTCGTCAAATCGAGGCTTCCCGTCGAGCAATGAATCGTTACATTCGTAGGGGTGGAAAAATCTGGATTAGAGTATTTCCTGACAAGCCCGTAACAATGCGTCCCGCAGAAACCCGAATGGGTTCTGGTAAAGGTAATCCAGAATATTGGGTAGCTGTGGTTAAACCAGGAAGAATTTTGTTTGAAATCGCTGGTGTAACTGAAGAAACTGCTCGCGAAGCAATGCGTTTGGCTTCACACAAGCTACCAATTAAAACTAAGTTTATTGCCCGCGAAGATCATCAGGAGTCTTCTTCATAAATTATGCCTTTCCCCAAGATTTCAGAAGCAAGAGATTTGAGTGACGAGCAGCTAGTAGAAGAAATTAATGCTACTAAAAAGCAGTTATTTGATTTGCGCTTGCGACAAGCAACTGGACAATTAGAAAAACCCGCACAGTTTAAACACTTACGTCACCGTTTAGCTCAATTGATGACGGTAGAAGGTGAACGAAAACGGGCTAGTTAGTTATGAGTTATGAGTTATGAGTTATGAGTTATGAGTTATGAGTTACTAAAACCTAACGACTAACAATTAACAATCAACAACTATCTACCTTCAAACTATCTACTAACAACTAACAACCAATGGCTATTAAAGAAAGAGTTGGCTTAGTGGTCAGCGACAAAATGGACAAAACCGTAGTAGTCGCCATTGAAAACCGCGATAGCCATACTAAGTACGGCAAAATTGTAGTTACAACCAGACGCTACAAAGCTCACGACGAAGAAAATAACTGTAAAGAAGGCGATCGCGTCCGCATTCAGGAAACTAGACCCCTGAGTAAGACTAAGCGCTGGCAGGTTAAAGAAGTCCTCAGCAGCAGGAATAATTAATAATTAGCGGTTGTTACATAGCTGACAACTTTACAACGGAGAAAAATCGTGATACAAGCCCAGTCTTACCTTAATGTTGCAGATAACAGCGGTGCCCGTAAATTAATGTGCATCCGCGTTCTGGGTGCTGGAAACCGTAGCTATGGCAGCATTGGCGATAGAATTATCGCCGTAGTCAAAGATGCCCAACCCAACATGGCTATCAAAAAGTCTGATGTGGTTCAGGCTGTAATCGTCCGTACCAGAAAAGGCGTAAATCGTGACAGTGGCATGACTATCCGTTTTGATGACAATGCCGCAGTCATAATTAACCAAGATGGCAACCCTAGAGGAACGCGGGTATTTGGTCCCGTAGCGCGTGAATTACGCGAGAAAAACTTTACTAAAATAGTTTCTCTGGCACCGGAGGTACTTTAATGGCAGTTAAGAAAAAAACAAAGCCTCAATTTCATAAAATGCACGTCAAAACTGGAGATACCGTACAGGTAGTTTCTGGTAAAGATAAAGGCAAAGTCGGTGAAATTGTTCAAGCAATTCCTAAAGATAGTAGAGTTATTGTCAAGGGTGTAAACGTAAAAACTAAGCACGTAAAGCCACAGCAAGAAGGTGAATCTGGAAGAATTGTTACCCAGGAATTCCCCATTCATAGTTCTAACGTGATGCTTTATTCCACCAAGGAAAACGTAGTTTCTCGCGTATGTTACACCTTTACCCAAGAAGGTAAAAAAGTCCGTATGTTAAAGAGAACTGGGGAAGTTTTGGACAAATAGTTAAAAATTAAGAGTTAGGAATTAGGAGTTAATAATTAATAATTAATAATTAGTAAACCTTTGACCTTTAACCTTTCCTTTAACAATTTTATTCCCTGACCAAGCAAGCGGGTAATGGAGAAAAAAAATGGCAGTAGGATTAAAAAGTAAATATCTTGAAACTATTGTTCCCAATTTGATGAAGCAATTTGAATATTCAAATATTCATCAGGTTCCGAAGGTTACAAAAGTAACTATTAACCGAGGATTGGGGGAAGCTTCTCAAAACGCAAAAGCATTAGAAGCATCTTTAAGCGAAATTGCGTTGATTACTGGTCAAAAGCCAGTAGTTACCAGAGCGAAAAAGGCGATCGCCGGATTCAAAATTCGTGAAGGTATGCCTGTAGGAGTGATGGTCACTCTTAGAAGCGGTAAGATGTACAACTTTCTTGACCGTTTGATTAACTTGTCATTGCCCAGGATTCGCGACTTTCGCGGTATTAGTCCGAAAAGCTTTGACGGTCGTGGAAATTACACTTTGGGAGTTAGAGAACAACTAATTTTTCCAGAGGTAGAATACGACAAGATTGACCAGATTCGTGGAATGGATATTTCCATCATTACAACAGCGTCTAATGACGAAGAAGGTCGCGCTTTACTAAAAGAAATGGGAATGCCCTTCCGGGAGCAATAAGTTCATTTAATAGAGGAAAAGATGGCGGCAAACGACACAATTGCAGATATGCTGACGCGCATCCGCAACGCCAATATGGCTCGGCATCAAGTAACACACGTGCCAGCAACGAAAATGACTCAAAATATAGCTAAAGTACTTCGTGAAGAAGGCTTTATCACCGATTTTGAGACAGAAGGAGAAGGTTTTCGCAGCCAATTGGTAATTTCTTTAAAATACAAAGGAAAAAATCGTCAACCAATTATTACTACTCTCAAGAGAGTAAGTAGACCTGGTTTGCGGGTTTATTCCAACAAGAAAGATTTACCAAGAGTATTGGGTGGCATTGGTATAGCCATCATATCTACATCTTCGGGCATCATGACCGACCGTCAAGCACGCCAACAAAATGTAGGCGGCGAAGTACTTTGCTACGTTTGGTAATTTCCATTTTGGATTTTAGATTTTAGATTTTAGATTTCTTTGCTGTAAAAAGCTGTAGAAAATTAGAGTCTTGAATTTATCGAATTGCCCGAAGCGCCTTTTTAATAGAAAATTTGTCAGATTAAAACGGTCTTCTTGATACAGGAATATTTTTTATATTCTTCAATCCAAAATCCAAAATCCAAAATCCCTGCATTGTGATAGGAATAAACAGCCATGTCTAGAATTGGTAAGCAGCCAATAGCAGTACCTGCCAAGGTACAAATAAATATTGATGGGGCCTCCATATCTGTCAAAGGTCCTAAAGGCGAACTTTCTCGCGAACTTCCTTCTCAGGTAAGCGTGGCTCAAGAAGGCGATACTTTAACTGTATCCCGTCAAGATGATTCCAGAGTGTGCCGCCAAATGCACGGTTTAAGCCGTAGTTTGGTTTCCAATATGGTTGAAGGCGTTTCTCAAGGATTCGTGCGTAAGTTGCAACTCCAAGGGGTTGGTTATCGAGCTTCTGTTAAGGGTCTTGATTTAGTCTTGAACGTTGGATACAGCCATCCTGTGGAAATTACTCCACCTTCGGGAGTTCAATTCGCGATTGAAGATAAAGGTTTGACTATCGTTGTCAGTGGCTACGACAAAGAAGTAGTTGGTAATACAACAGCAAGAATCCGCGCCGTTCGTCCACCCGAACCTTATAAAGGTAAAGGTATTCGTCACGAAAACGAAGTTGTCAGACGTAAGGCTGGTAAAGCTGGTAAAGGTGGTAAGAAGTAAACAGGCATCATGAAATTTACCCGTAGACAATCAAAACAGCGTCGTCATCGACGCATCAGAGGCAAAGTCAAGGGATCTTCCGAACGTCCTCGTTTGGCAGTATATCGCTCTAACGAGCATATTTACGCTCAAGTAATTGATGATACTAGCCATCGGACTTTAGCTACAGCATCGAGTATAGAGCCGGAATTAAAATCAAAATTAAGCTCCGGTTCCAATCAGCAAGCTTCCACTGAAGTTGGTAAAGCTTTAGCTGAACGAGCTATAGAAAAAGGCATCAATCAAGTTGTTTTTGACCGTGGAGGCAACCTTTATCACGGGCGTGTCAAGGCTTTGGCTGATGCTGCTAGAGAAGGTGGTTTAAGTTTCTAGGTCACGTCCAAGTTTATCGGCTCCGGAAAGTTAGTAGTAAGTAACAACCGGCGTTCCGAACGTGCGTAAACTATTTATCGCTAATTACATCTGACCGATAAGTAAATTCATAGAGCATT
This sequence comes from Rivularia sp. (in: cyanobacteria), assembly GCA_049649675.1. Lineage (GTDB taxonomy): Bacteria > Cyanobacteriota > Cyanobacteriia > Cyanobacteriales > Nostocaceae > Rivularia. Next base: position 13,271 of record JBARZF010000738.1, read on the forward strand.
AAAATATGGCAAACAATCGTCGCAAAACGAGCCGAGCGAAAAAAGAAGAAACTAACTGGCAAGAGCGGGTAATTCAAATCCGACGGGTAAGCAAGGTTGTTAAAGGTGGTAAAAAACTTAGCTTCCGAGCAATCGTAGTCGTCGGTAACGAACGCGGTCAAGTTGGTGTAGGTGTAGGTAAAGCTAGTGATGTTATCGGAGCCGTGAAAAAAGGCGTAGCCGATGGCAAGAAACATTTGGTAGATATTCCAATTACCAAATCAAATTCTATTCCTCATCCCACTGACGGTATTGGTGGCGGCGCTAAAGTCATCATGCGACCAGCTGCACCAGGTACTGGTGTAATTGCCGGTGGTGCAGTACGTACCGTACTGGAATTGGCAGGAGTTCGTAACATCTTGGCCAAACAACTTGGCTCTAATAATCCTCTTAACAATGCCAGAGCTGCAATGAACGCTCTTTCTGTATTGCGTAACTTTAAAGAAGTTGCTGAGGATAGAGATGTCAGTATTGAAAAGCTCTACGCACAGTAAGAGTAGTATTTATGATTAATCGTGTAAATTAATACAAAGATAAATAACTATGAGACTACACGATGCTCGCCCTCAAAAGGGTTCCAAAAATCGCGGTCGCCGTGTCGGACGCGGTATTGCAGCCGGTCAGGGCGCTAGCTGCGGTTTTGGTATGCGGGGTCAAAAATCTCGTTCCGGTAGCGGAACTAGACCTGGTTTTGAAGGTGGTCAACAGCCCCTTTATCGTCGGGTACCTAAACTTAAAGGTTTTCCGCTTATTAATCGTAAAAAATACACTACGATTAATGTAGAGAAGCTATCTTCACTCCCAGCAAATACAGAAGTTAATGCGACCTCTTTACAAGAGAATGGTATTCTCACTGCGGTAAAAGCGCCATTAAAAATTCTGGGAGATGGAGAATTGAACGTTTCTTTAAAGGTACAGGCCGCTGCTTTTACAGGTACGGCTCGTAGCAAAATTGAGGCGGCTGGCGGTAGTTGTGAAGTTGTGTAATTGAGTGAGTTATTGCAGCATGAAGCACTTCCGACATCCAGCGCCTGGTTAACATTTTAAGGTAGACCGTCATTATGATAAGTCGAGATAAAGCACCATCCGCTCAAGAAACTTTTATGCAGATGGCACAAGCAGCCGGTTTGAGAGGTCGGCTGTTTGTCACCATCGGTATTTTACTTTTGATTCGTTTGGGTATTTATATACCTATCCCAGGAATAGATCGGGTAGCTTTTAGTGCTGCGATGTCTCAAGGCAATGGCTTAGCGGGTATTTTAGATATCTTTTCTGGTGGTGGATTTTCAGCTTTAGGAGTCTTCACTTTAGGTATTTTACCCTTTATCAATGCCTCAATTATTATTCAACTACTTACTGCTGCAATTCCAAGTTTAGAGAAACTACAGAAGGACGAAGGTGAAGCTGGAAGGCGAAAAATCTCTCAAATTACACGATACGTGGCTTTGGGTTGGTCAATTGTTCAGAGCATATTCATCTCCAGTGTTTGGCTGAAAGGGTTTGCGCTCAACTTTGGTCCAATTTTCGTGTTTGAAACGACCTTGGCTCTTGTAGCTGGTTCTATGTTCGTGATGTGGGCATCGGAAGTAATTACAGAGCGAGGAATTGGTAATGGAGCTTCATTACTTATTTTCCTTAACATTGTCTCTTCGCTTCCTACAACTTTAGGAAATGCTTTCACATCTGCTCAAGTTGGAGGTCGGGAAGAAGCAGGTAAAGTAATTATTTTACTAGTACTGTTCTTAGCGACAATTGTCGGTATTGTTTTTGTTCAAGAAGGAATGAGACGCATTCCGATTATTTCGGCTAGACGACAAGTAGGTAGAAGAGTTCTTGCCGAGCAGCGTAGCTTCCTACCCCTGCGACTAAATCAGGGAGGAGTAATGCCTATCATTTTTGCTACCGCTATCTTAAGTTTGCCTTCTTTGATTGGCAACTTTACTCAAAACCCGCAAATATCTAGTTTTGTAAGCACTTATCTAAATCCAGGTGGTAGTCAATGGTGGGCTTACGCACTAATATACCTGTTTTCAATTGTCTTCTTCAGCTACTTCTATTCTTCTTTGATTGTTAACCCAGTTGATATTGCTCAGAATTTGAAGAAAATGGGTTCTTCTATTCCGGGAATTCGTCCTGGTAAAGCAACAAGCGAATATTTAGAAAGGACAATCAATCGACTCACCTTTTTGGGTGCTGGCTTTTTAGGATTGGTTGCGATTGTTCCAACTGTTGTAGAGAGAGCATTGGATACAGGGGTGTTTAGAGGTTTTGGTGCTACATCTTTATTAATTTTAGTTGGTGTAGCTATTGATACAGCGAAACAAGTCCAAACTTACGTTATCTCTCAACGTTATGAAGGGATGGTGAAACAATAGCGAACAAGAGCGATTTTAGATTTTAGATTTTAGATTTTAGAAAAATCTTGCCCCAAGCGTATCCGAACCGGAAATAATGTAAAATCTCAAAGTCCTAGAATCTTGATTTAAAATCTAAAATTTCTGCATCCGCAAGCCTCTTCTTTCGAGAAGAGGAGAATCCAAATATGTCCTGCGGACACGCTGCAAAGACCGTAAATCTAAAATCTAAAATCTAAAATCTAATGACGCGAATAATTTTTTTAGGTCCTCCAGGTGCTGGGAAAGGAACTCAAGCTAAAACTTTAGCAGATCATTGGAAAGTTCCCCATATCTCGACTGGTGACATCCTCCGCTCGGCAATAAAAGGGCAAACACCTTTGGGTGTGAAAGCTAAAAGCTTTGTGGATAGCGGTCAGTTGGTTCCCAGCGAGCTAGTACAAGATATGGTAGAAGAACGGTTGCAAAAAGCAGATACCAGTTCTGGCTGGATTCTTGACGGTTTCCCTCGCACAGTGGAACAAGCTGCTTTTTTAGATAATTTGTTGAAAAAAATGAATTTAGGTGGCGCAATGGTAATTAACCTTGATGTGCCCGATGATGTGGTAGTAGGGCGTTTGCTCGAACGCGGACGAACAGATGATACTGAAGAAATTATTCGTCGTCGTATAGAAATTTACCGCTCCGAGACTACACCTTTGATTGATTATTATGGCGATCGCAAACAGCTAGTTGTCATAAATGGCAATCAGTCGCCCTCCAAAGTTACCTCTAATCTTAAGGACTTAGTAGTTAGTTGCTAGCAGTAAGCCGTAAGCGCTGGCAGGTTAAATAGTTTATTTAAATTAGGATAATCTGCCTACTGACTCTTACCACCGTCGCCTTAATTCGGCAATAAAATTTTGAATAAGATATATTAATAAATTGTTGATATATTATCGTTTAAATTTGCAGAGTCGATAACTGCATCAAAAAAAAAGACTGTTAAGTTGAAGGAAAAACAAGTTGTCCAAACAAGATTTAATTGAAATGGAAGGCACGGTGACAGAATCCTTGCCTAATGCCATGTTCCGCGTTGATTTAGATAATGGCTTTAACGTTCTCGCCCATATTTCTGGTAAGATTCGCCGGAACTATATCAAAATTCTACCTGGCGATCGCGTGAAAGTCGAGTTAACCCCTTATGACCTGACAAAAGGTCGAATCACCTATCGATTGCGTAAGAAGTAACCTTGTGTAAGATATTATACTTTGTTCTCGGAGTTTTTGTTTTACGCCCATTTAACTGAATAATTACTGATTTTGTGTTATAGTTTACTATTTGGAGTTTGATTTTAAGGCAATGAAAGTAAGAGCCTCCGTAAAAAAAATGTGCGACAAGTGCAGCATAATTAAACGTCGCGGTCGCGTGATGGTTATTTGTCCAAATCCAAAGCACAAGCAAAGACAAGGATAATCTCTACATCAATAGCGCTATTGAGCGCTATCGCTCTTCGATTTCGGATTTGTTTGAATATTATTATATTGCATCCGAATATAAAGAGCGTCTATAAACAAATGTTGAATATTAGGAGACTTCTATAATGGCACGTATTGCCGGAATAGACTTACCACGCGACAAACGTGTTGAAGTAGGTCTAACTTACATTTTCGGAATCGGTTTGACAAGCGCGAAAAAGATCTTAGCTAGTACGGGTGTGAATCCCGATACAAGAGTTAAAGAATTAAGCGATAGCGATGTTGCATCTTTACGAGCCGAGGTAGAGAAAAACTATCAGGTTGAAGGTGATTTGAGACGCTGGGAAGCAATGAATATCAAGCGCTTAGTTGATATTGGAACTTACCGAGGTCGTCGTCACCGCATGGGTTTACCAGTTAGAGGTCAAAGAACTCGTACTAATGCCAGAACCCGTCGAGGAAGAAGACAAACAGTAGCTGGTAAGAAGAAGGCACCAGGTAAGTAAAATTATTTGTTTGATGCCCCTTATTTTTACGCTTTGAAACGGATCGAAAAAAATAGCTTAATTCAACTATAACGATATGGCGCGACAATCAGGAAAAAAAGGCGGAAGCAGAAAACAGAAACGTAACGTACCCAATGGAATAGGCTATATCCAGTCTACTTTTAATAATAGTATCGTAACGATTACCGACCCCAAGGGAGATGTAGTTTCCTGGGCTTCTGCTGGTTCAAGTGGTTTTAAAGGAGCGAAAAAAGGAACGCCTTTCGCCGCTCAAACAGCAGCAGAAAGTGCGGCAAGACGAGCGATGGATCAAGGGATGCGTCAGATAGAAGTAATGGTAAGCGGCCCCGGAGCGGGTAGAGAAACTGCTATTCGGGCAATTCAGGGTGCAGGATTGGAAATAACTTTAATTAGGGATATTACCCCAATTCCTCACAACGGTTGCCGTCCACCCAAACGACGTAGAGTTTAAATATAGCTCCAAGTTTGAAAGTATGGCTCTGGGCAATAAGTATGTATTTATATTGTGTCAATTTATTTTAGATTGATGATTTTAGATTCATCCCATGCTACTCAGTAAGCGGGTTCCTCGAATTTTGAATTGACGTAAAGATTTGCGACTTAGTTAAAACTAGGGGTTCATAATTCAATCCAAAATCTAAAATCTAAAAAAGTTTTCGGTTAGTTTCTAATCGCTGTAGAAACAGGCAACAATTAACATTACACTTGCCCTTAATAAGCCTATTCTCCTCACTCAAGAAGTGGTCGTCCGTAGAAATTAAATAGCTTTTTACTAATCGCTATATATTTCTTATATTTACAAAAAAATAAATAATATCCCGGCAGCAGTAGAAATTATTGAAAAATTGAAAACTCGATAATTTTAAAGGCAAAGTGGGAATTTAGTTTCATGGAAAGGGTAGGCAATAATATTGAATTGCCTGCCGCGATAGAACCTGATTCAGAAGGGAGGCTACTTCGTGGCGCAGTTTCAAATTGAATGTGTAGAATCCAATACAGAAGAAAGTCGGAGCCACTATTCTAAATTTGTTTTAGAACCTTTAGAGAGGGGTCAAGGAATTACAGTTGGCAATGCTCTGAGAAGGGTTTTAATGGCTAATTTAGAGGGGACATCTGTTACAGCAGTCCGAATTGCGGGGGTAACTCATGAATTTGCCACCGTTAAAGGCGTGCGTGAAGATGTCTTAGAAATTCTGATGAGAATGAAAGAACTTATTCTCAAAAGTCATTCTCCCCAAGCACAGATTGGTCGGTTGCTGGTTAACGGCCCCGCAACAGTTACTGCCGCCCACTTCGACTTACCAAGTGAAGTAGAAGTGATCGACCAGACCCAGTATATAGCTACTTTAGCAGAAGGTGGCAGGCTGGAAATGGAATTTCGGATTGAGAAAGGTAAAGGCTATCGCACGGTAGAAAGAGGTCGTGAAGAAGCTACATCTTTAGACTTTCTGCAAATTGATTCGATTTTTATGCCGGTACGGAAAGTTAATTACAGCGTTGAAGAAACTCGTGGAGAAAACGGGCATCCGAAAGATAGATTGCTTTTAGAAGTCTGGACAAACGGTAGTATTGCTCCACAAGAAGCACTTTCAAATGCATCTGCGATTTTAGTGGAATTATTTAATCCGCTGAAAAATATCGAAATTAACCCAGAGGATACGCTTCCAGAAGACAACCAAGATCCAACGGCTCAAATACCTATCGAAGAATTACAGCTTTCCGTGCGAGCTTACAACTGTCTGAAGCGAGCGCAAGTTAACTCTGTAGCAGACCTATTGGATTATACCCAAGAAGACCTGCTTGAAATCAAGAACTTCGGGCAGAAGTCAGCAGAAGAAGTAGTAGAAGCTTTACAGCGACGCTTGGGCATCACTTTGCCAACAGAAAGGGCTTCAAAACACCCCTAAATTAAACGAATAATTAAACGTAAAAACGTACTTTGTTACCATGCGTCATCGTTCTAAACTCAAAAAACTTAGTAAACCAGCAGATCAGCGTCGTGCTTTGCTACGAGCGCTTTCTACAGAACTGATTCGTCACGGACGAATTACTACCACTATTACCCGAGCTAAAGTGGTACGTTCGGAAGTAGAAAAAATGATTACCTTAGCTAAAGACGGTTCCTTAAATGCACGCCGTCAAGCAATTGGGTATCTATATGACAAAGATTTAGTTCATGCTTTATTTGAACAAGTCCCAACTAGATATAGCGATCGCCAAGGTGGTTATACCCGTATCATGCATACAGTGCCTCGTCGCGGTGATAACGCCCAGATGGCAATTATTGAACTAGTGTAATGCCGGTGTCGGGATGTGGTTTTTTTGAGCTCTAGTTCCTCAATTTTATTGTATGCCAGAAAGCCAATCGCCAGAACTTACTCAAAGGGTTGCCTTGGTAATTCAATATCAAGGCACTCATTTTCATGGTTGGCAATGGCAGCCCAAATATCGTAGCGTTCAGGAAGAAATTGAAAAAGCAATTTCTACTGTAATAGGCGATAAAGTCACTTTACACGGTGCCGGGAGAACGGATAGTGGAGTTCATGCAGCCGCTCAGGTAGCTCATTTTAATATTGCGAGTAAAATTCCACCATCAAAATGGGCAACTATTTTGAATGGTTATTTACCGTCGGGTATATTGATTAGAGCTTCGGCTGGTGTTAGCAATGATTGGCACGCTCGTTTTAATGCAACGTATCGACGATATCGTTATACGCTCTACAACGAGAAACTACCCAATCTATTTGTAAAACCCTTTAGCTGGCATTATTATCATGCTGCCTTAGATGAATCCTTAATTTGTTGTGCCCTTAAACCGTTAATTGGAAAGCATCACCTAGCAGCTTTTCACCGTGCGAATTCCGGACGCAAGCATTCATGGGTAAATGTACAAGAAGTAGAATGTTATCGTCGTGGGGGATTAGTACATATTGAAATTCAAGCAGATGGATTTCTCTATGGTATGGTTCGTTTGTTGGTAGGAATGTTGGTTCAAGTTGCTACCGGAGAACGAACTGTGGAAAATTTTACTCAAATCTGGCAACAAGAGCGCCGTGAAGAAGTAAAATATGCCGCACCTCCACAGGGTTTGTGTTTGCTACGGGTAGGATACGATCAATTTCCTTTTCCCCCCGAAATTTGGTACGACACTCAACCATTGTTTAATTTTGCAGATAATTTTCATAAAAGAATTCTGTAAATAAATTTTAGATAATATTCTAAGTGAAATTACTGCATAAAAATGTAAATTTATTAATAGTGAATCGTAGTAAGCAATGAGCAAAACCTATCTTCCCAACCCACAAACAGTAGAACGCGATTGGTATGTAGTAGATGCAGCAGACCAACGTCTCGGTCGTCTAGCTACCGAAATCGCAATGGTTTTACGTGGTAAAAATAAGCCACAATTTACTCCACATATGGACGCAGGCGACTTCGTGGTTGTCGTTAATGCCGAAAAAGTTGTAGTGACTGGTAAAAAGAGTTCTCAAAAGCTCTATCGCCGTCACTCCGGTCGTCCTGGTGGAATGAAGACGGAAACCTTTGAACACCTACAAGCACGTATACCAGAACGTATTATCGAAAAAGCTGTTAAAGGTATGTTGCCTAAAAACAACTTAGGGCGACAGTTATTCAGAAAGCTCAAAGTTTACGCGGGTTCGGAGCATCCTCATTCCGCACAACAGCCCAAAGAACTAACAATTAACACAATTCCAGGAGAACAAAATTAATGCAAGCAACAGAAAATGAAAGCGGACGCGCCGTATACTGGGGAACTGGTCGTCGCAAGTCCTCAGTTGCAAGAGTACGTCTGGTTCCGGGTAACGGAAAATTGACCGTTAATGGTAAAGAAGGCGACTTGTATTTCCAATTTAACCCCAACTATATCGGAGGAATTAAAGCACCTCTAGAAACATTGGGATTGGAAAGCGAATACGATATTTTGGTTAGAGCTAATGGTGGCGGTTTAACCGGACAGGCAGATGCAGTTCGTTTGGGAGTAGCCCGCGCTTTATGTCAGCTCGATCCAGATAATCGTCCGCCATTGAAAACTGAAGGCTACCTTTCTCGCGATCCCAGAGCGAAAGAACGTAAGAAATACGGTTTACATAAAGCTCGTAAAGCTCCTCAGTACTCTAAGCGTTAATACAAAGTCTTGCCAACTCTATATTTGAATATTTGAAAAATTGGAGTTGGATCCGTCATAATTGATATATACTCACCATTCAGTACGAAAAATGGCAAAACCAGAAATTCATCCAGAGTGGTATCCAGAAGCCAAAGTTTACTGTAACGGTCAGGTTGTAATGACCGTTGGCTCTACCAAACCCGAATTACACGTTGATGTTTGGTCTGGAAATCACCCCTTTTATACAGGTACTCAGAAGATTATTGATACCGAAGGTCGCGTAGAACGCTTCCTGCGTAAGTACGGTATGTCGAGTAGCCAAACTCAGAAAAAAGACGAAGAAAATAAAGTCGAAGAAAATAGCGGCGACGAAAATAAAAAATAGCCACCAGGCAATACTTCAATCAAACGACTCAGCTTTACTGAGTCGATTTTTTAGTCTTTGCCTGCATAACTATTTTTTTAGGAGCGTTGCACCAAAATGGCCGAACAATATTTGTTAGAGAAACTACAATCCGTTGAACAAACCTTTAACGAATTGACTCGTCGCTTAGGCGACCCCGATACCGCCAGTAACCCGGATGAGTTCCAGGAAGTAGCAAAGGCGCGTGCTGGATTAGAAGAGGTAGTGAATACCTATGAAATTTGGAAAACTACCCAAGAAGAATTAACTGGGGCGCGTGAAGTCGCCAAAGAATCGCAAAGCGACCCAGAGATGCACGAAATGGCAGCTTTGGAAGTTAAAGAACTCGAACAGAAAGTAGAAGAACTTGAAACTCATTTAAAATTATTACTTTTACCCCGCGACCCCAATGATGAGAAAAACATCATGTTGGAAATTCGTGCGGGAACTGGTGGCGATGAAGCGAGTATTTGGGCTGGCGATTTAGTGCGTATGTATTCGCGCTATGCCGATACTCAGGGTTGGAAAGTAAAATTACTCAGCGAGTCTTTAGCTGAAATGGGCGGCTTTAAAGAAGCAGTGTTGGAAATTAAAGGCGATAGCGTCTACAGCAAACTCAAATTTGAAGCCGGAGTTCACCGAGTGCAGCGCGTACCCTTAACTGAATCTGGGGGAAGAGTTCATACCTCTACAGCTACAGTAGCGGTAATGCCAGAAGTGGATGATGTGGAAATCCATATCGATCCGAAAGATTACGAAATGTCCACCGCTCGTTCCGGTGGTGCTGGCGGACAAAACGTTAACAAAGTTGAGACAGCAGCAGACCTTTTTCACAAACCTACAGGGATCAGAATTTTCTGTACCGAAGAACGCAGCCAGTTGCAAAACAAAGAACGGGCATTGCAAATTCTTCGTGCCAAGCTGTATGAAATGAAACTGCGCGAACAACAGGAAGAAGTTACCGATTTACGGCGATCGCAAGTAGGTACGGGTTCGCGTTCGGAGAAAATTCGCACTTACAACTACAAAGACAACCGCGCCACCGATCACCGTCTTGGTGAAAACTATTCGCTAAACCCGGTTTTAGAAGGCGATTTAGACCCAATAGTGCAGTCTTGTATATCTCAAGATCAGCAAGAGCGCTTAGCCGAACTTGCTGCTTCGGTGAACAATTAATATTAATAGAGAGTTAAAGAATTAGGAACTGGATACAAAAGGTTTGAAATATTCCCACTCACTAGCCATTCCTACATCATCAGAAACCGTCTCTTGTGCCATTGCTTTCAATACACATAGGCGGTTTTGTAATGCGTTATAAATTGCGTCTTCCATCTCTACAGGATACGGATAACACTTAAATTCCCGCTCCATAATGTGATTTATTAGCTGTAATCTCTTGTAGTTAGGGCTATTTTCAATCAAAACTTCTACATCCTTCTGCCAACTCGGGAAAATGCGGTAGCTAAAAAATCCACTACAAACCCCACCTGATTCATTCCAGTAAGAAATACAAACCTTGTGTTTTAGTAAAGTAATTTTTTTGATTTTTTTCACATCTAAACCAGTCGCTCTCAAAGCAACTTTTGCTTCAGTTGACGAAAGACACCATAAATCTGGTTTAATCTTATTAGAGGTAATTAAATTTTTGCCCTTTGGGCGGTATCGATTCTTTTTATTTTTTTTGTTAAACATGATGCAACCTGAAGATTATTTGCAGAAATAACCGAAAATTAGTAGATGATTAAATCGAGTAGATGAAAAGACCGGATAGGTTAGTTCTCTATAGTACACCTTGTACGCTACTAAAAACATACACCTTAAAACACAAAGCTGTCAACAAAAAAATAAACTTATAATATGGAAGCGAAAGTTTTCAATTTTTATAGTTAAGTCAAACCTTTCAAACGTGGATACACAAGCTAGACAAAAACTGGTAGAAGTAATTAAACTAGCTCGCGGGGAAATGAGCCTTCGGGCTTTTGGTAAGCAGTTAGGCGTTTCTGCAAGCGCTGTCTTAGCCTGGGAGAAAGGAGAAAAAGTTCCAGATACGGCTAATTTGGCTTCAATAGCTGCTCGTGCTGGTTATACTTTTGAAGAATTATTTTGCCATCTAGAAGGAAAGCGAATACCTGAAGCTTCTGAATTGAGTGTCGTTTTGAAGCAAGTGAGTAATATGCCATTGTCTCAGGCTGCAATTGTTGGTAAAGCTATTATGGATAGATTGGCTGCTGCGGCTGATTCTACAGATAATGAGGTCAAAGCAAGTTAGTAAAGTGTAGCTAATTAAATTACTTATTTAGACTTTTATAATGCATCCAATTATTATTTGAAGAAATGATAATATAAGAAAAATTTTTTAAGCATTAAAAGTTTAATGAGTAACTTTACAGAAATTAATCCTTTAAAATTACCTTCAGTTGCTCTTTTAGAAAAACATAAATTACCTCAGTTGCCAGCAATTTACTTTGCAATTGCAGAAAATGGAGAGATTCTTTACATTGGACGCTCAGTAAATTTAGCTAGTAGATGGAATGGGCATCATAGATATTTAGAACTAAAAGAAATAGGAAACGTTCGTATTGCATGGTTGAGTTGCGACGATGAATCTTTGCTTCCTCAAATCGAAGAAGCCATGATTAAACATTTTTTACCTTGCTTGAATTACACATTAGTTAAACATAAACAGTCGAAAAGCAAATTAGGTAAGCCTTATGTTGATAAATTGATTAAAATTGCTAGAAAAGCTCGTGGTTCCATGAGCCAAAGAACGTTTGCAAAGTTTTTAGGGGTTTCTTATACCACCATACAGGCATGGGAGAGAGGCGATTCTATTCCAGATATTCAGAATTTAGCTAAAATTGCCGATAGAGCAGAATATTCTATAGAAGAATTATTTGGTGACTTAGGTATAAAGCCTGCATCAGAACCTTCAGATTTAGCCGTAATTATTAGACAATTAAATAAAATGCCTTTAACTGATGTGGCTCAAATAGTTCAAGCTGGTGCGGCTAGAATATCTGCTGCTGCTGAATCTATTGTGAATCAAGCCAAAGCCAGTTAAATTTTAATCAAAACACAATAACTAATATAGAGACGTAGCAGTGCTACGTCTGTTTTTTCTTAAATATCACGAAAATTTCTTCTCTTACAACAATTCCAACACGAAAAATGTAGTTAAATTTTGTTAAGATTGGACACAATACAAAGCGCGTTCCCTTATTGAAACCATCCCTTACCTTGGAGATTCTTGATGCTACGACTAGAACATATCAGTAAAATTTATCCGACTGGCGAAGTTCTCAAGGATGTCAACTGGGAAGTTAAAGTTGGCGATCGCATTGGTTTAGTCGGTGTAAATGGTGCGGGAAAGTCCACCCAGTTGAAAATCATCATTGGGGAGATGGAACCGACATCCGGCGAAATTATTCGTCCCAACAGCCTGCATATAGCTCATCTCAACCAAGAATTTGAAGTAGATCCGACTCGCACCGTCAGCGAAGAATTTTGGACGGTATTTGAGCAAGCCAACGCAGTACAGTTAGCTCTGGCTGAGGTAACGCGAGATATGGAAACCGCAACGCCTACCGAACTCGATAAATTAATTAATAAACTAGATAAATTACAAAGGCAGTTTGAAGCCTTAGACGGTTACGGTTTAGAAGCCCGCATCGGCAAGATTTTACCAGAAATGGGATTCGAGCAAGAAGATGGCGATCGCCTGGTAAGTTCTTTCAGTGGTGGTTGGCAGATGCGGATGGGCTTAGGTAAAATCCTGCTGCAAAAACCTGATTTACTGCTATTGGACGAACCTACAAACCATTTAGACTTAGAAACTATTGAATGGTTGGAAAATTACCTCAAAGGTTTGACTACCCCAATGGTAATAGTTTCCCATGACCGAGAATTTCTTGACAGACTTTGTACTCAAATTGTAGAAACCGAACGCGGTGTTTCTACTACTTATCTTGGTAACTATTCTCTATATCTACAGCAGAAAGCAGAAAGCCAAGTAGCACAACTAAATGCATTCGAGCGTCAGCAGAAAGAATTAGACAAGCAACAAGCCTTTGTAGAGAAATTCCGCGCTAGTGCTACTCGCAGTACCCAAGCGAAAAGCCGCGAAAAACAGCTTGATAAAGTGGAACGTATTGAAGCACCCGTTGCAGGAGTTAGAACTCTACAATTTAAATTTCCCCCAGCACCCCGCAGCGGGCGCGAAGTGGTAGAAATAAAAGATTTAACTCATACTTACGACGATAAAATCTTGTTTTTGTCGGCGAATTTATTAATTGAAAGAGGCGATAGAATTGCCTTTTTAGGTCCCAACGGTGCTGGTAAATCTACTTTACTACGTTTAATTACGGGTATGGAAAAGCCTAGCGAAGGTGAAGTTAAATTAGGTCAACATAACGTTATTCCTAATTACTTTGAGCAAAATCAAGCCGAAGCTTTAGATTTGAATAAAACAGTCATGGAAACAATCCATCATGAAGTTCCCGACTGGAAAAATGAAGAAGTCCGTACTTTGTTAGGAAGATTTTTATTTAGTGGCGATACAGCATTTAAAAACGTTGAAGCTTTGAGTGGTGGAGAAAAAGCGCGTTTGGCATTAGCGAAAATGCTATTACGTCAGGCAAATTTACTTATCTTAGATGAGCCGACAAACCACTTAGATATTCCTGCCAAAGAAATGCTTGAATCAGCTTTACAAGAGTATGACGGCAGCGTAATCGTAGTTTCTCACGACAGATATTTTATTTCCAAAGTAGCTAATAAAATTGTTGAAATTCGCGATGGTGAATTCCGAGTTTATCTAGGAGATTATCATTACTACTTAGATAAAATTGCTGAAGAAAAAGAGCAAGAAAAATTAGCTGCGATTGAAGCTGAAAAAGCTGCGAAAAAAGCTGCAAAGCAGAAGAAAGCAGCAGCAAAGCGTAAGTAAATTAGATTTTGGATGCAGGGATTTTAGATTTTGGATTGTCTGGAGATGTTTTTTTAATCTGAGTATCTTGCTCCATTCGAGTAGGAACCTAAAAAAACCCGGCTTCTTATTGATTTCATCACGAAATATTCATGCTTTAACTAAAAGAAACCGGGTTTATAACTTTGGTGCAAGAATTTATCTTAATTTAAAATCTAAAATCTAAAATATCTTCGTAAATTCAGAATTACATCAATCTTCTTTTCTTAAAGAGGAATTTTAATGCTATAAAAAATTAAATAAAATAAAATGCATTTTTTTGTTCCCCATTCCCTATTCCCCATTACCAATTACCAATTCCCTATATAAATTAGTAATATAATTAATCAAACCGAACTCCTATAATAAAGCCATTTCTAATAGCAGAATTTAAAATGTCAACTACCCGATGTTACAAAAACTTTACTTAATACAAGATAATTTCAATAAATATATATGAAAAGTAGAGTTAATTCATAAAATAATTTAATACCTAAAAAATTAATAAGCAAAAATTCACTTGCAGTTGTGAGTGTCAATGGTATTATTCGGATATTACGAAAAGTAAAGGGTATTTTAGTTATGACACAAGCACCTGTTTCTCCCGTGGTGCTAGTAATATTAGATGGATGGGGTTACTGCGAGGAGACTAAAGGAAACGCTATTGCCGCCTCTTCAACACCTGTTATGGATAGCTTATTACAGGTTTATCCAAACACGTTGATAAACACCTCCGGAAAAGCGGTGGGTTTGCCAGAAGGGCAGATGGGCAACTCAGAAGTAGGACATTTGAATATCGGCGCAGGGCGAGTTGTACCGCAGGAATTGGTACGAATTTCCGATGCTGTGGAAGACGGTTCTATTAATCAAAACCCAGCATTAGTTAAGATTTGCCAAGAAGTACGAGGTCGTCAAAGCAAACTACACTTAGTAGGATTATGCTCTGAAGGTGGCGTACATTCACATTTGAGCCATCTATTCGGCTTATTAGATTTAGCTAGAGCTTCTGGAATCTCAGAAATTTGCATTCATGCTATCACTGATGGACGCGATACTAGACCTAGTGAAGCTATAAAAGCAATTGGACTTATTCAAGATTATATAGACCGCATTGGAGTAGGACGCATTGTAACTATTAGCGGCCGCTACTATGCTATGGATAGAGATAAACGTTGGGATCGCATTCAAAGCGCTTACGATGTAATGACGCAAGACGTGAGAAGCGATCGCCTTTCTGCTGTAGAAGTGGTGCAAGAATCTTATGCAGAAGGGATAACAGATGAATTTATTATTCCTGTGAGAATAGCTGCTGGAGCCGTAGAAGCAGGAGACGGGGTAATATTTTTTAACTTCCGTCCCGATAGAGCCAGACAATTAACTCAGGCTTTTGTTAACCAAGACTTTGACGGTTTTGAAAGAAAGCAAATTAAACCGCTATCTTTTCTGACTTTTACGCAATACGAACAAGATTTACCAGTAGATGTAGCATTTACACCCCAGAATCTGAATAATATTCTTGGTGAAGTAATTTCGAGCCATGGTTTAAAGCAGTTCCGTACTGCTGAAACCGAAAAATACGCTCACGTAACCTACTTCTTTAATGGTGGTTTAGAGGAAGAACTCGAAGGAGAAGACCGAGAACTGGTAAGCTCTCCAATGGTGGCCACTTACGATCAAGCGCCGAAGATGTCAGCCCAAGCTGTCACCGACGTAGTTTTAGCAGCCATTAAGAAGAGAATTTATTCCTTAATAGTAGTTAACTATGCCAATCCAGATATGGTAGGGCATACAGGAAACATGGAAGCTACCGTCGAAGCATTAGAAGCGGTGGATAAATGTTTAGGAAAACTATTAGAAGGAATAAGCAAAGCTGGAGGTACGGCATTAATTACAGCCGACCACGGTAATGCAGAATACATGATGGATGAGACAGGAAATCCTTGGACTGCTCATACCACTAATCCAGTTCCTTTTATTGTGGTAGAAGGAGAAAAAGCAAAAATTGCCGGACACGCTACCGATCTCAATTTAAGAACTGATGGTAAATTAGCTGACATTGCTCCTACTATTCTGGAGATTTTGCAGCTTCCTCAGCCACCAGAAATGACTGGGATATCTCTGTTCAAGCCAGCAGAGTATGACGTAAAAGTTCCTCGCAGCCCCATGAACTTGGTGATGCAGAATAATTAATAGTTAGTTGTTAGTGGTTAGTTGTTAGTTGTTAGACTGACTGCTAACTCCTAGCAATTAACTGGTGATTTAATTCAAGTCCAAGTAGGGTGTGTTACGGCTCGAAAATACTATTGCTTAAGATGAGTTTTATCAATTGTCGTAACGCACCATCAAGTCGTTGTGTATTAAAAATTATGCTATTCAGGGAAGGATGCCTATATCATAAGATTTTTTTGACTTGATATAATAATTCATCTCTTCTTAAATTGCTATAAAGTTTAATAAGAAGAATTAAGTTAAAATTTGTTTAATTATTGGTTGTCAGGTATTAATTGGTTTATAAACCACTATCAACTATCAACTATCAACTAACAACTAACTCTTAAAATTATGACTCTTTCAAACGTTATACAAGGCATCTGGGCATTTTCTGCCATTGGTTTGATCGTTTTAGTAATGCTACACAGCCCCAAAGGTGACGGAATTGGAGCAATCGGCGGACAAGCGCAACTTTTCAGCAGTACCAAAAGTGCTGAAAATACTTTAAATCGCGTTACCTGGACGCTGACAGTAGTTTTTCTCGGCTTAAGCGTAGTTTTAAGCGCAGGCTGGCTTCCTAAATAGGAATGAGAAAAAAACTAAGCTTATTTAAACAATTAAAAATAGCTTTAGGATTGGCGATCGCCACAGCACTGCTCGTTATTTCAACTAACGCGCAGTCTTTTGCTGTTTTTACAAATATTAACTTGACAAAAGTACCGCAATACAATGGAGATTTAAAAGTAGAGAAAGGGGAATGGGGAACGGGGAACAGAATTTCTCAAACTCCTTCTGAATCTTTTCAAACTCATCCTCTACCATCAACTTTGGCAAGATGGCAAGATGAAACAAATAGCGGCGATTATTTTAATGAAATTAAACCTACTAAATACGGTTATTTAATTTGGTCGCAATTTCCAGTTAAAGTTTATTTAGAAACATTAAATATAGCTAATAACAATCAATCTCAAAAATGGATTGATACCGTCTCGCAAACTATAGAAGAGTGGAATAATTATTTACCTTTAAAAATAGTTGAAAATCCAGAACTTGCGGATATTATAATTTTACGCAAATCTCCACCGTTGAAGTTTACTCCTGGAAGTAGAATTCCTCGCGCTCGCTCTGCGGAAACTCGCTACAAAGTTTATACATTTGACAATACTTTATACCACCGATTTACTATCTTATTGAGTCCCAGTCAAACGGGTAAATACCTTTTAGCAGCCTCTCGTCACGAATTAGGCCATGCTTTAGGAATTTGGGGACATAGTAAAGATAAAGGTGATGCTCTATACTTTTCTCAAGTTCGCAATCCACCTTTGGTTTCTTCTAGAGATGTGAATACTTTGAAGAAGATTTATCAGCAGAGTACTAGTTTGGGGTGGGGAAATAATTTAGGAACATACTAGATTTGTAGGTTGGGTTAAGCGGAGCGCAACCCAACAATTATTACTCTAAACTTTGAATAAACTTGTTTAATCGCAGAAAGCGTTTTTTGTTTTTACGAATCCTCTCCACAATTATCATTGCGGATGCTTCCATCTGGCATGATTGTATTACATAAAATTGCATCATCCCAACCTCTTCCCATCAACCGAGGTACATCAATCGTATAACTAGGTTCAGCCCTAACACCTCTCAAATCAGTATTACTAAGATTGGCTCCCCTAAAAGAGGTTTCATCAAGAATAGCAGCATAGAAATTGCTTCGAGTAAGATCGGCATCATCAAACATGGTTTGATGCAACATAGTGTTAGTCAAATTAGCCCCTATTAGGATAGCTTTATCAAAACTAGCTTCGGTAATATCACAACCACTGAAGTTAGCTTGAGTAAGGTTGGTATTTCCACAATTGACTCTAGACAAAAATCCATTTCTCAAGTTTGCTCCAGTGAGGTTGGCATCAGATAAATCAACGCACCCCAAATTAGCATCTTCCAAGAAGGCTCCACTAAGATTGGCTCCAGTTAAATCAGCCGATTCTAACCAAGCTTCTTTCAAGTTAGCATGACTCAAATTAGCACCAATCAACTGGGCGCTACCCAAACCAGCACTACTCAAGTTAGCACCACTCAGATTCGCATTTTCCAATTCGGCACAGTCCAAATTAATCTCTCTCAAATCAACACCACTCAAATCAATTCCATTCAAATCAACTCCAGCAAATTCTCTTTCCCCAGCAGCATAACGCTGCAACAATTCCTCAGCAGTAATTTGGCAATCCATTATTTACCTTACACAACAATCACTATGTTGCAATCGACATATAGTATTTTAGTACTAAAAGGTATTTTACTGTAATCAGACCTTTTTCAGCAGGGTTCACTCTCGTTACAAGGTTCTACCTTGTAATTTATTTCAGGGAGGCTCTGTCTCACGGTGTATTCTAGAGGCAGAGCCTCACTTCATGGTTCCCAGCCAGAGACTGGGAACTAGTTACAGCACTGCTACGTCTCTACATTAATTTTTTTCATGTTTCACATAATCACACTGCTTCCGCAAAACACACCCGACACAACGCGGATTTTTCGCAGTACATACCGCTGCACCAAAATCAAACAGTGTCAAATTCCATATCCCCACATTACTTTTAGGCGCTATTTCTTCTGCTGCTTGCCAAAGTAACGCACACCTAGACTTTACTCTTCCACCTTTAAAACCAAAAAAGCGTTCAAAAATCCGCGCTACGTTGGTGTCAATTACTGCTTTACTTTGCCCAAAAGCATTCGCGCAAATCGAACGTGCTGTATATTTACCAACTCCGGGTAATTTGAGTAATTCTGCTTCTGTATTAGGAATCTTCCCTTGATAATCTTCAATTAATAATTTTGCTGTTTTATATAGTCTTTCGGCTCTAAATGAAAGTCCTAAAGGCTGTAATATATTTTTGATTTCTATAAATTCTGCTTCAGCTAACGCTTCTACTGTCGGATATTGCTCCATAAATTTTTCATATAAGGAAGCAACTAAGGGCGCGTTAGTTTTCTCCAACATGAATTCTGCTACTAAAATCGCGTAAGCATATGAAGTATCGCGCCAAGGAAATCTTCTAAAATGCTGTTTTCCCCAAGCTAATAATTCGCGACGAAACCATTTAGTTTTATCTGTATCAATCACCCCAGACTCCTAAAATAAATATAGTGCGACATCACAAGCACATGACGGTGCTGTCGATCGCACTACAATTTTGGAGATTAGTCTGTCAACTTCAAACGGCTTTTTTAGTTTGTTGAGGACGAAAATGCAATCTTTTTCCTCTTGCTATTTCTTCGTACAGCTTTTCTAACTGGGTTATATTCTTGCTGAGAGTATAGCGTTCTAGTACTCGCTGTCGTGCTTTTTGTCCTAACATTAATCCCAACTCAGGATGATCTTGGAATAATGGTAATAAAGTGCGTAATTGCGATCGCACTCTATTTGTATCAAGCACTACACCAGCACCATCTTGCAATACTTCCCCATCGGCACCTACTTCAGTTGCCAAACAAGCTAAACCGCAAGCCATTGCTTCTAATAGAGATAAAGATAAACCTTCTACTAACGAAGGTAATATAAATACATCTGCTCCCCGTAATATTTCTATACGGCGATCGTCATCGGCAATAAATCCCAACCAGTTAATGCCATGTTCGGGGCCGTAAAATGGCTCTAAACCGGATCTTAAAGGACCATCACCAACTATTAATAATTTACTTTGGGAACCCATTTCTGCCTGTCTCCAAGCACGCAGCAGGGCTTCAACGTTTTTTTCGGTAGCTAGTCTACCTTGATAGACAAATAAACGTTCGGCTTCAAATTCGGCTTTGATAGCTGAAAAACCGGGGGAATATTTATCAACGTCTACTCCATTGGGAATAACGGCAATGTTTTCAGCAGGTACACCCATACGTGCTAGTAGTTCTCGCTGAAGTTGCGAAAACACAATAGTGCTGTTGTAATTACCTAAAAAAGGTGCATACAGTTGATACGCTAAAAGTTGGGTTCCCGATATAAGTTTTGCTCCTTTGCCAGCGAACGGGGTATGGAAAGTAGCAATCAATGGTATATTCAGTTTTTCGCAGATTTCTGGTAACAGAAAATCTAAGGGAGATAAAGTCAGAGAAGCATGAACGATGTCTGGTTTAATCCGTCGTAACGACTCAGTTAAAACCTTTGTCGCTTTAAATGTAGGAATTGTATAAACCTGAGACTTATAAATAAAAGGTAAAGGTACCTCCGGACAACTTAACTCCTTTGAGCCTTGGGATGCTTCTTGGGCAAAATGAAGAAAGCTAACTTGGTGTCCCCGCTCTAACAAGGCATTTGTAATTTCTCTGCCATAGGTAACATTGCCACAAAAGGGCGTTTTTTTTCCAATCCACGCTATACGCATTCTTGATTAGTAATCTGGAAAGGGGTTTGATTCGATCGGCTTTTCTGTGAATCGAACTGATATGAATTTACGGTTGCATGTTCTGTCTTAGTGGACATCATAGTATTTCCACCCTTACTACTTACAACGCAAATTTTTACGTTTTTAAAACTAGTTCGTTTATAGTTTGTTTATGTCATAGTAATGCTGTTAATTACTATACGTTTTTATATAACAAATTGAGACTCTATGTATAGCGCCTACTATAAGCACATTTGCTCCTCAATACTAGAAGATACACATTAATGCTCATGTAATCTTACCACGGCATTCAAAGCTTTCTGTAAAGATAGCTATAATGTCAAGCTAATTAATAATGCTCAATATCCGATTAAAAAGCTTGTACAGCAAAATCCCTTCATAGAAATTGTGCTGTTGAGTTAACATTTTTTGTTAATATCAAATTTTTCCACTATTCCCTATTCACCATTTTCTCTAACAGACTTAATAATGACTTTTCGCCGATCGATATTAAGCTGATTTGTACCGAGTTAATATACCAGCAAAAAAGACAATAGCGGCTAATGTCAAAAAGACTGTTTGCAATCCAAAAAATGTTTCGGCAATACCTGCTAATGCCAAAGGTAAAGTTAGAGCAATATTAACTAAATTGTTTTGTAACCCAAATACTTTTCCGTGCATTTGGGTTGGGGTTTCAGTTTGAATGGCAGTTTGCAACGGAATACCGACTAACGCACCAGACAATCCTAAGAAACCGATCAAAGAAAGTACAGCCCATAATTGCTGGGTAAATATTGCCAAACCAGCCAAGGAAACAGCCATTCCCATAGCACCAGCCAAACTTAAGCGGGAGGTTGAGAAATTTTGACCAAATTGACCTAATAATATTGCACCAAGGGCGATACCAACACCACCAGATGCAAGTAAAAAGCCAAATTGCTCGGCTGTAATTGAAGGTATAACTTCTGCAATCCGAACAGCCAATACGGTTAATGCAGCTAAAACCGAAAACAATATTATCAGCTGAATCAAAGCATTGCGAAGACGATGATTTTCTCCCAAATACACCAACCCATCTTTCAAGTCAGAAAAAATATGGTTGGATTCTTTTTCTTTTTCTTGGGGTTTTTCATTTGTTGTCAACAACAGTAAAATCAATCCGGCAACAATATAAGATCCACCGACTAGGATTTCTTTTCCTAATTCACCACTACCACCAAATTGCAGCCATAAAGCGTCTGCGGCAGATAAAAGTGGTTCTCCGATGGCAAATCCGACAATTACTGATGCCATCATCGTTGTAGTGTAAAGCGAATTTGCACTCAGCAAGTTATGCGGTTTTACTATTAGAGGGATTACAGCTTGTTCGGCTGGTGCGAAAAACTGCGTTAGGGTGGAAACCAAAAAAGTTACTGCCAAAATCATTAAGAAACCAGCAGGAATATCACCTATACCCTGCCAATCCCTGACTAACCATAGCAGCGGAACAATTGCTAAAACCAAAATGCCGCGCCAAATATTACTTGACACCAGCACCTGCTTTTTCACCCACCTATCGACAAATACCCCGGCTATTGAACCAAATAACACTGCGGGAATAGTAAAAGTCATCATCAAAGCCGATACCCAACCGCTAATGCTGCTTCCCTCAGACTGAAACTGAGTATTAATCAAAGCAATCATCAGTACCAGATACACTTTATCTGCTAGCTGACAAAAAACTTGACCACCCCACAGAGCGAGAAAATTGGTATTTGTTAAAACGGGTAAAAAACCTTGTTCGTTTTTATTTACTTGATTTTTTTCATTCTTTTCTATAGATAAATCGGATTTGCGATCAAATTTAACAGCAGCAGCTTGCGAATTTTCTTCAAGCTTATTTTTGCTGCCTTTATGGGAATATAATTCATCTTTGGTTTTATTTTCCCAGTTTTTCTTAGCATCGGATTTAAGAATTTCCGACATGGGTGTTTTGTGATTTCGATCGTTTTTAGAAACGTCTCCTGCTGACATTTCGTTTGTAGTTCTAAATCTACTTTATGGTGGACATGAGAAAGTGTGGTTAATTTAATTAAAGAAAAAATAATAACGGTACTAACCAAAAAATACCAGCTTATTGGCTTTTAAAATCTTTTTTTTGGCATAATGCCGCAAAAACTTAAATATCTTCACAGATTGTTTAAAATTAGCCGCGATTTGTCGCAAAAAAAGAGTCTATTAAAGCTGCCGAACGAATTGAACGACTGAAATGGTATTGAGCATATTGTCTTAACAAACGTTCAATGTATAACCAGTCTTCATTGATAGCAGTTTCTTCTATTATCCCCGATCGCGGTAGCTGCTGTAATAAACTTAGTTCCGAAGCACTCAACCGACGCAGCAGAGCCGGTAATTCTTCTTCATGGACAATGGTTTCGTAAGCCGGGGAGGAAGAAGTTTCTTTTTGAGTAGAATAAACCCCAGTTGACTCTTTAGCAACAGACGCAACTTCTAGCAAATTGTTTTCTTCAATTCTTCTTATTTTTTCTGCTCTTGTTCGCAGTTTTTCCCAAGCCGATATTGAAACCACACCACCAGCATCAATACTGAAAGCTGTCAAGGCTTTAGGATTATCAAAATTTGGTGTAACCCGATTTTCAGTTAAACAGCAAGCTTCAACTTGAGGTTTTAAACCAGCCAAAGCCAAAAGTTGAAAAATACCATGTACCAGATATGCTAAAACACTCCGATCTTTAGGTAACTTTTCCAAACGATTTAGATGCTCGTTGAAAATCTCAAACAACTCATCTTGAGGATATTCGCTTAAAGCTTGAGCAAGTACTATTTCCGCTAAATACTGAGAAGCTGCCAATTTACCCAAATCACCTCCCAAACCGGGATAAGTTTTGATAGTTTGTGCTTGGGTAATTTTATCGATACTTCGTCCTTTTGCAATCAGTAATTGATTGACCACAAACATCCCGCTTCTACCGCCAAGACTAGAAAGATGCTTGCGTGCCCCAGGAGCAGTGGCTCGAATCAATCCAAATTCCCGCGTCAAAATTGTTACAATTCGATCGGATTCGCCAAACGCTTGGGCTTTTAAATTAATTCCAGTCGCTTTGTAGGTTCTACTCATTAAATGGTTGGTTGATAGTTGTTAGTTGATAGTGGTTAGTAATGAGGGGGAGAGGAGATGGGGAGACAAGGGGACAAGGGGATGGGGGGAGAAGGAGACAAGGAGAAAATATTTTCAATTCCTAACTCTTAACTCCTAACCTTTAACCTTTAACCTTTAACCTTTAACCTTTAACCTTTGACCCTTCCTCACGCTGACGGAGTAAATCAACACCTCTAGAAGTACCCAACCTGGTAGCACCTGCTAATATTAATTCTAAAGCTTGCTCAACAGTGCGAATACCCCCAGAAGCTTTAATCTCAACTCTGTCTTGCGCTACTTCCTTTAAAAGCCTGACATCTGCTAGTGTTGCACCACCATTCCAACCAGTACAAGTTTTCAGAAACGCCGCACCTGCATCCATCGCTAGCTCTGCTGCCAGTTTTTTCTCAGTATCATTTAATAAATTAGTTTCTAAAATTACTTTGACAGCTTGTCCAGTTTCTTCACAAATCGC
>JBARZF010000739.1:0-10378 GCA_049649675.1 Rivularia sp. (in: cyanobacteria)
AAAAAAGTCCCCTCGAAAGCAGACATGGTAATTTTGTCAAATATAACCTCTGAAGCAAGAGGAGATAGTTCGGGAATCAATTGAAAACTATCAGAATCCCGCAAAAACCAAGGATTAAATTCATCAACTTTATTAGTTCCCTGCCAAGTCATTGCTTGTCGCAGTTGAAAAACTCCTGCAACTTCTTTAGGTAATGATAAATGACGACAGAAAAATACTCGAAATCCTCCTTTTCGAGCCGCTTCGAGAACTTTTAAAATGTTATTAGTAATTCTTTCGGTTTTTTCTTTTGGTAATTGGTTCATAATGCCAATTTGCATATCGTAAACCAAAAGTGCCATCTTTTCGGGATGACATATTTCTGATAAATTTTGAGGTATTTCTAAACCAAAAGCGCGTTCCATATTTTTATCCTCTATGCTCATGTTTAATGGTTTGTAGTAAGGAATGCGCGTCTTTTAATTAAAGGCTTAAGCCCTTACTACGAAGTTTATTACCTTTAATTTTGGTAAAGATAGCAATCCAAAATCTCAAATCGGATCACCAAGGCAATACTTCACCGTTAGAATGCCAAAATGTTCCAGTGTTTTCCATATTCAACTCATCAATACGAGCCAATAATCCTTTAACTGATTCTTCGGTGGTAATTCCAGAAAAGCCAGTCATGCGGGTTTTAACTAATCCTGGATGCAAAATAGCTACGGGAATATTTTTAGATTTCAAATCTTCAGATAACGATTTACCAGCCATTGATAAAGCAACTTTCGACATCCGATAGCCGTAGGAACCACCGGAAGTATTGTCATCAATGGAACCCATGCGGCTAGTCATCAAAATAATTTTGGAACCAGATTTTAAATTATTTAATAAAGCCTGAGTTAATCTTAACGGTCCAACTGCATTAACTTCAAACTGCTTGCGAATGCTGTCAAAATCTAAATTATCTAAGCTAACTCGCTCAATAATACCGGCGTTGTTGATTAAAACATCAAGTTGTTTACCATCAAGTTTTTTAACTAATTGAGCTACTGAAGAATCAGTTGTAATATCAACATCTGTTTCAATTTGTACATCTAATTCTTTTAATTCATCAGACATCGAACGACATACAGCAATAACATCATCACCTCGCTCTTTAAGCTGGCGACAATATTCTAAGCCGATACCTCGATTTGCACCCGTAACTAAATAAGTTGGCATTTGAAACTCCTTTTATAATTTTTATTGTTAACTAGTCACAGAAAAAACAAGTTCGTAAAGATGATGTTCGTTTTGTGCTATTCCCTCCCAATAAGGAGATTCGCTACCGAATCCAGGTTGTTTTTTGAGATTTTCAATAGCTTCTTGATTGCTCCATTGTCCGTAATTAATCACGCGAGTTCCATCGAGACTGCGATGAAAATTAGCCGAAACTAATCCGGGTAATTTCATTGCTTTTCCAACGTTTTCTTTCGCTAATTCAATCATGCGGGGTTGATTTTCTGGCTGCATCCGAAATTCAGCAAAATGGTAAATATATTTTTTATCTATTTCTGGTATACCTTCTTTCGACTCAGAAATAACTATTTCGTATACGTGGCTATCTGGCGGATTAAATTCTCTGAGTTTTATTCCTTTTTTTTGAGCTTCGGCATTATTAATAAAATTTTCAAAGTCTTCTTTCGTTTTCCATTGAGCATAGTTAGCAACTTTTGCGCCATCCAAGCTTTTATGAATATTGGCAGAAACAAAACCGGGCTGTTGTTTTACCGTATCGCCAAATTCAGCAATGGTATCTATTAATTCTTGCTGCTTTTCTGGTTCAACGTTAAAGATAATGATTACGGTAGCGACTTCGTTGTTTGTAGCGATGGTAGGCATTGATATCTCCTGTTGATTAACTTTTAGTTTTAATTGAAAGCGTTTGAGGAAAATATTCTTGGCTATCTTAATACTATAGTTACCATAATGAGGGGACATTTTTTTTTAAATTCAGTAAATCATACCTAAGAAATAAATTTTTAATTCCAAAGAATGAAGATTGTTTAAGTTGAGCTTATATATAATTTTTAGTTATAAAAAAACGTAAAGTTTAGTATCAAGTAAGGTCTGTTAGCTATTAAAAGTATTAATTTAAGAATTGAAGCTAATAGTTTAGGCCAAAAAATTTTTTTTTAGTTAATAGGTCTTTAAATCAACTGTCGATAATTTTAGATAGGTAGGCATCATGTCAAGTCTTCAGCAAACAGTTCAAAACACGTTCATTCGCGTTATAGCTTTCTTCTCTGTTGCATTTCGTTCAATCTTTGGTTTTTTGGGAAATATCTTTGGTGGTTTCGGTAAAAATTTAGGATTTTCTGATTCTAGCTCGGGATACTTCGTCGAATCCGATCAAAAACAAGCTACAGAGGAACCAGTCGAAAAAGCTAAAATACCCGTAGCAACTATAAAAACCCCCGAGCCTGCTGTTGGTAGCGCTCGCCGTCGTCCAAATAAATCTAGTATGGACGATTTTATGAAAATGGCAAAAGAAATCAAGAAGGGTTAATTCAGTTCGATAGAGAGTAGAAAGTAGTAGTTTTAACAAAACTTTATAAACCCGGTTTTTTGAAAAAACCGGGTTTCTGGATTTTTTTAATCGTGATTTTGACGTAATATAAATTTTGAGCATAAACAATATTTGTTAAATTTAGTAAATATAGCTTCATGCAAAACGCAATAGAACAAGCAGCGGATTACTTACAAAACAAAATCAAAAAACCACCTGAGTCAGAAGCTGTCGTAAAAGCCTTAATTGCAGCAGAAAAAACAGCAAAACAAACCAAAATCAATTACAGTTATTCGCAATTGTTAGGTAATTGGCGATTGGGGTTTATTACCGGAACTAAAAAGACTCGCAAACGTGCGGGAGTTGTTTTAGGTGCCGGGAAATTTTTAACCAAATTGGTAAAAATTCAGCTTGCTTATAGTCAATCAGAAGATTCACTAGAACAAGGAAACGTTGAAAATTCTGTACAATTTGGTTTATTAAAAATAGTTTTAACAGGTCCGGTGCAGTTTTGGTCAAAGAAAAACATCCTCGCATTTGATTTTACCAAAATGCGGGTATCTTTATCCGGATTAAAATTATATCAAGGTTACATTCGTGGCGGCAAAGATAGAGAAGAAAGTTTTTACCAGCAGACTTTGAAACAGCAAGCATTTTTTACCTACTTTTTAATCGAAGATAACTACATTGCTGCAAGAGGTAAAGGTGGTGGCTTGGCTTTGTGGACTAAACAGTGAACAGTTATCAGTTATCAGTTATCAATTACCAGTTACCTATTAATTACTTCTTCGTCATTGCCCAAACTCCACACCAATCTTGGGGAATTCCCTTTTGTTGTAATTCTTCTACTCTTTCTAAATATAATGCTGCTGCTTTGTCTTCTGGATTCACAGCTAATACTTTTTCAAAATACTCTTTGGCTTTAAGACAATCACCACAGCGATAATTTTCCAATCCGTTTTCAAAATCTGCAAGCGTTTGTAATTTCAAATCACGAATTTCTGATAATTCTCCATCTAATATTTCATAAATGGCGATCGCTTCGCTTCTTCCTTTAACTATGACTCGATCTAAAAAGCGCATTTGATATTGTTCGGGATTAGTTAAATGCTGCAAAGCTTGTTCGCTAATTACTAAAGATACGCCATAAAATTTAGTCAAACTTTCCAAACGGGCTGTTAAATTCACGTTATCGGAAAATGCATCTCCCTGCATTCTGGCAGATTCTCCCACCATTCCCACCATCATATGACCGAAATGTACGCCGATTCCGACTTTTATGGGTAGTAATCCCTTCTCAAAACGTTCAATATTTTGCTCTTCGACTTTCTTGAGTTTACCAATACCAGCCTTAACTGCATCATCAGCACCATCGGGGAAAACAGCCATCATTCCATCCCCTAGATACTTGACAATAAAACCTGTATTATTTCTAATTACTGGAGATACTTGTCGTAAATAACTATTAACAAAATTAAAGTTTTCTTGGGGTGTCATGCTTTCGGAAAGGGTAGTAAATGAACGAATATCCGAGAACATTACTGCCATTTCTTTACTTACATGGTCGCCTAATTCTACATCGATAATGCTGTCTTTACTTAAGAATCTCAAATATTCATGGGGAACAAATCTACCGTAAGATTTACTAGTTTGAGATAGTTTGAGGTGAGATTTAATTCTGGTTAGTAATTCGTCTTTATGGAAAGGTTTAGTTAAATAATCGTTTGCGCCGAATTTGAACCCGGTAACTATATCGGTGACTTGGTTTTTTGCAGTTAACATTACAACTGGTAATTGATGCGCTGCGTATGTTTCCCGAAGTCTGGCACATACTTTATAACCGGACATTTTGGGCATCATAATATCAAGTAATATCAAATCAACCTTTTCTCCGTTTTCTATTATTTCTAAAGCGTCTTTACCACTCAATGCTTGAGTAACTCTATATTCATGCAGCGATAGATGGTTGTTTAATACCTGTAAGTTTATTGGTTCGTCATCAACGATTAATATATTATATTTACTGTTCAGCGATATCTTCTCTTTTTTATTGGAATTAGGAGCGATTTGTTCGGATTCCGTTTTATTAGCTTTATCGGTTTTTTTGGATAACTTAAATTTTCGTCGTTGATTAGATTCTTGCGTCTTTTCCTCTGCCTGGGTTTGACTCTTCTGAATTTTTTGCTTCTTATCTACCACAGGTAAAGTAAAGGTAAAACTAGAACCTTCTCCGACTTCTGACTCTACCCAAATCGTACCACCGTGGAGTTCTACCAATTGTTTTGTAACTGCTAAACCTAAACCTGTTCCACCATATTCTCTTGATGTTGAACCATCTGCTTGTTCAAATGATTCAAATATTTTATCGTGTTTTTCTGGAGGAATACCAATTCCGGTATCTGAAATAGTAATACTTAACTGTTCTTTGTTTTCTTGGGCTGAAACTTCAACTTTTCCACTCTCAGTAAACTTGATTGAGTTACCGATAATATTGAATAAAATTTGTTCTAAACGGTGTTCGTCGGCGTAAGCTAAAGGTAAATTATCGGGTACCAAACTAATTAACTCTAACTCTTTTCCACCAATCAAAGATTGACTAAAAGTTAAAACTACATCAACTAAAGAATATATTCCTACAGGTTTTTGCTGAAGCTCAATACCTTGATTTTTGAGTTTCGCAAAATCTAAAATATCGTTAACTAATTCTAATAATCTATGTCCGCTATCAGCAATCATCGATAAATTTTTCTGCTGTAAATCAGTGATTTCTCCCGTTGCACCATCAATAATTGATTCAGCCAAACCAATCATACCGTTAAGAGGAGTTCGTAGTTCATGGGAAGTATTAGCTAAAAATTCATCTTTTAACTTATCAAGTCGTTCTAATTTCTGATTTTTTTCTTCTAACTTTTCAAAAGATTGATGTAGTTGGTAAGTCATTTTATTAAAAGAACTCCCTAACTGTCCTACTTCATCAATTCGCGAATCTGGGACTGTTTCTGCTCCCTCCCACTTACCTTCTGTAATATCTTTTGCTACTTTATTGAGACGCGAAATTGGTTGAGAAATTCTGCGAGCCGTAATAATACCAATGATGATTGCAATAACTAAAGCAAGTAAACATAATAATAATGTATTGCGCTGATTGGCATTTATTTGTGCCATAAAATCAGCTTCGGGAATTACAATAACAATCAACCAATCCAGACCATACTCATCTTTGAATGTTGTTACTTGTAATAATTGTTCTTTACCTTTTATCTCAAATTCTAGCTGCTGAGTTGATTTTATATTATCTAAGTTTCCAAATTTTTATTGCAGAAACTTTATCGATTCTCTAACTAAAGGTGAACTGCTTTGGCTAGCATTTAAACGCTTAAATTCTTTTCCTTTTTTTTAATATGTTTTTTCATTAGTTGAGGAAGCAACGATCAAACCATTACGCTCTATGATAAATGTTTTACCTGTCTGACCAATTTTTATCTCGCGCAAAAAGTTGATAATCTGATTTAGGGATAAATCGGCAGCTAAAACTCCTTGGAACTCGTTGTTTTTATAGACTGGTGTAGTTGCCGCGATCGCAATATCACTACCATCCTCGTATGTATAAATATCACTCCATTTAGAGCTTCTCTTATTTGCTGATACTTGATACCAAGGTCTGATACGAGAGTCGTATTTTTTTTGAACTACCTTTGGAGTACCTATTTTTAAACCTACACCATTGGTATTATAATATAAAATTTTACCTGGGACAAAATCCTGAGTTATTGCTATTGTGTTATCTGGTTCTGCACCAACATATCCACCTTTTTGATTACCAAAGTAAATAGCATTGAGACCAAATACTTGTTTCTGCTGCCAAAATTGCCGTCCAAGTGCATCTCGATCGCTAAAATTCAATAAATCCATCCGTGCTGATAGACTATTAGTGTTATTAATCAGATGCGGTGCTTGGAGATAATCTTCAAGATGTAGTTCGATACGGTTGCTAATTTCACTCCGTAATTCGGAGACAACATTACTTACAGCTTCTTGCGAGTTTCTAAATGAAAGATAGCTGACAATACCTACGGTTCCAAAAATCTGCAATACAAATGGAATAATTAATAACCTTCGCAAAGGAATTCTATTCCTGGCTGTAGCTATTTTTGGAACAAATCCTTTATTTCCCCGAAATACTGGTTGATTCTCTAATTTATCTGCAACCATTACCTATTCTCCTATTTTACAGCTTGTTTGACTTGTTCTGCGACAATTTTCGTTCTCGTTTTCTGCGATCGCCCTTTGCTGTATATTTGACAATTTATTTTTATTAATAAGTATTATTTCTAATGTTTCTAATTTACCAAATATTTTGACAAAATACATTCATTGATAGATAAGTGAATATTTATAGAGAATAATATTTTTTTTCTTTTCGTTTGTAACTATCTAGGATTGACTTTAGCAGGATATTATGTTCATGAAAATACTTATTGCAAAATTTAATTACGTCAAAGTTTAAAGTTGAACAACGTTTTGTTGTTTATATTTGTATTAGGATTGATATAAATAATCAGAATTTGTAGTTGATTGGGATAACTTACTCGCATTGATATTAAACTATCCTTAATTAGCAGATAAAATTTCTGTAGATAGCTCTGCTTCAGCGATTTTTTAGATCGCATGGTAATCTTACTATAAAATATTGGGAACAAAGCATTTGAAACTCGGATGTCAAGTAACTCAATACTATTTTAGATATTTAATTCTTTCTTTAAATTGAAAAAATATGTCAATCAAAATTTTATGATTTTAGCTTGTTCTATATCTGTTCCGAGTAAAATATAGCTTTTATCTAAAATTATCCAAATATTGGCAATGCTAATTTTGACTAATTTATCACACAAATTTTTATCTGGTAATAAGTATTTTTAGTGTAGTCATTCTCTACAAAATTATCTTATGATCTTAAAAGTATTTAACAATCATAAATTTGTAAAAAACAATACCATGAGTAGTCAAGATAGCAAAACTTTGAAAAATCTCAATAGCGAAAATTCAAAGCAAGTACCGAACAATTTTGAAGAAGCTGTTTTGATGATTCAGGAATTTGCTTTTGTAGAGGTGAAAAAAGAAGCTGAAAAAAAGCAGCTTTATTTTCATAATAATGCTCATGCTGAAGCTGTCAAACGTAGAGCAGAAATCATCTTTAACGCTATTGAACCTTTTTGGCTTCAAATTTGCTATGAACCTGCTTTGATAGACACCAAACGAGTCAAATATTTAATTGATATTTGTGCTGCTAGTCATGACATGATTCAAGAATTTCTACCTTTAACATCACCTCAAACAGCAAGACAACGAGAAAGCGGAGTCAGCGAAACAGCTACGATTAATAAGTTAATTGATTATATTAAACAGTTAAATCAAAGGTTTATTAATCAAAACCCGGAACTTCCTTCATTATTTACCCAAACAGATTTAGAAATAATCCGAAAAACAATTTCAGCTACAATTTGTATTTTTGAACCTAGCGACAATTCAATTTATCAACCAGATTTATATAATTCAAAGCAACAGATAACCTTAAGTGCGCGTATCATTGCATTAGCTGATATTGGCGGATTGGGGATAGACGGAATACCAGCTTTTATTCAAGAAGGAAGTTTGATACTGTTGGAAGAAAATCCTGATATTATACCGTTGGTTAAAGAATTTCTTGGTAATGAGGGAAACGAAACTGATAAAAAAGAATTATATGAAAATCTGAGGCAGCGGTTGTTAAAAAGAGCCAAATTTCAGATCGGCTTTGCAAAAGGACGCTATACAAGGTTGAATAAAGAATTAGAAGGTTTACCTGTAGAAGTTATTAGAGTACTAAAGGAAAAAGTCTTTAAATACCTCAACGAGCAAACAATTCAAAAAATAGAAGCTGCAACACCTACGGCACATAACACAAGTCTGGAAAAATTGATTGAGTTTTTCGATTTAGACAAGTATATTCATAACTAGCGTTCATCAGTCAAATATTTTACCAGTCAAACCTATGGAATGGCTTCAGCAAACCCGAGAAACAATTCTGGGATTTTTCCAGGATTTATATAAAGCAGAACTTTTTAAGTTGGATGATGGTAAATCTTTTACTTTAGGTTTATTGATCCAACTTATTTTTTATGCTGTAATTGCTTATATTTTCGGTAGACTTATCAGTCGGTTAATCGAGAAAACTATATTAAGTCGTTTTAAATTTGATCGAGGTACAAAAGAAGCTATATCTTCAGTAATTGGTTACTTAATTGCTGGAATTGGATTTTTAATTGTTCTTAGAGGTGCAGGAATTGATATTAGTTCCTTAACCGTGATTGCTGGGGTATTAGGTATTGGTATTGGTTTAGGTTTCCAAAACATTGCCAGTAACTTTATTAGCGGTATTACAATCTTATTTGAACAACCTTTAAAAGTCGGAGATTTAGTAGAAGTCGATGACTTGAAAGGCATTGTAGAAAAAATTTCAATTCGTTCTACA
This sequence comes from Rivularia sp. (in: cyanobacteria), assembly GCA_049649675.1. Lineage (GTDB taxonomy): Bacteria > Cyanobacteriota > Cyanobacteriia > Cyanobacteriales > Nostocaceae > Rivularia. The sequence continues at coordinate 9,039 of JBARZF010000739.1, forward strand.
GTTGTTCGTACTTTAGATAATATATTTGTAATTGTTCCCAACACAAGTTTTATCGAAAATAATATTATTAACTGGAGTTATCGCGACCAAAAATGTCGAGTTCACATACCAGTAGGAGTCGCTTACGGTACCGACACAACCTTAGTTACCGAAGCACTTTTAGCAGCAGCAAGAAGACACCCCCGTGTTTTATCTCAACCCACACCTAAAGTTTGGTTCAAGGAATTTGGTGATAGTTCGCTGAACTTTGAATTATTAGTTTGGGTTGACAATCCACCAAGCATTCCTCAATTTAAAAGTGACTTAAACTTTTCCATCGAAACAGAATTAAATATCCGGGATATTAATATTCCCTTCCCTCAAAGAGATTTACATATTAAAAATCCTCAAGATTTTATTCAACTATTTCAAGGTGCTGGTAATTTAAAAGTAGACGATAGTTACACTTCTTCATTTAGCTCCGAATCAGCAAGTACAAATATTGCTTCTAAATCTTCAAGAACTCAAAGTTTACGAGATTTACTTAGTCAAATTAACTATTTTCAAAGCTGTACTCCCCGACAAATTAGAGAATTAATCGAACAGGGATACAGACAAATATTACCACCCGAACAAATTATCTGTCGTGAAGGCGACCCCGGTAACTCGTTTTATGTTATTCTTTCTGGTTCGGTGGAAATCTATTCCGAAAAACTGAATAAACATATTGTTAACCGCTATGCTGGAGAATTCATTGGTGAAATGGCGTTGTTAATGGGGATTCCCCGCTCTGCTAGTATCCGTACAAACGAGCAAACTACCTTATTTGTAGTAGATCATACCAACTTGCAAAAACTATTATCAAACCATCCCCAATTAGCAGACCAAATTTCCGCAGAACTTGCAACCCGTAGCGAATCTCTTGCAAGTATGGGAATTCTATCAGAGAAAATTGACTCCGAACAAGGTATGTTTAAGTGGGTTCGTCAACGGATAAATATCTTATTTGAGATTTGATTTGTAGGGTGTGTGACGGCCACAATTAATTATTAAACACAACGAAATAAATTGATTTTGCCGTCACGCACCATATACTTAGGGAGCAAGAGCTCCCACTGCTTTTTGAAGTTTGATAATAAGTGTTTTGAGTATCTAGGCTAGAGAATCAGTTTTTTAAATCCCAATTTTTTTGTAGTGCGAGCATCTTGCTCGCTATTTTAATTTAATAACCATATGCGCGATTTTAATTTAATAACCATATGCGCGATTTTAATTTAATAACCATATTCGCGATTTTAGTTTAATAACCATATGCGCGATTTTAATTTAATAACCATATGCGCGATTTTAATTTAATAACC
>JBARZF010000740.1:0-1784 GCA_049649675.1 Rivularia sp. (in: cyanobacteria)
GGTGGTAATTTGACTGCTGCTAGCGGACGTATTGAGTTAGGAAGTTTAGTTAGTAATAGCAAAGTTGAGTTAAATTCTATAAAAGAAGGATTTAAGCTTAAATATAACGATACTTCTAACTATAAAGATATCCAATTAAATCGAAACTCGCTTTTAAATGTCAGCGGTGAAGGTGCGGGTTCGATACAGGTAAGAGGAAGAAATATTGACATAAATAACGGTTCGGTAATTTGGGGTCAAAATAGCTTTTTGAGTTTTCAACCGGGAGGAGATATTGATATTAATGCTAGCGAAATACTATCATTAAATGGGATGAATGATGATGAAACTTTGCGAAGCAGTATTGTTAGTGAAACCATTGGATTTGGAGCAACTGGTAATATTAATATTTCTGCCAAAGGGTTGAGCTTGCAAAATGGTACGGTTATTGAAAATAGAACATATACACCAGCACCCAGCGGTAATTTGAATATAAATACAACTGAATATTTAGTAATGCTAGATGCTTCGCCGAAAAATCTTATCCTAAATTCTTTAGCAACTGCTACTTATTATTATCCAAGAAATCCTACAGATTTAAGTGCATCAACAGCTATAGGTGGAGACGTAAATATTAAAACTCAACAGCTTTCTATGCAAAATGGTTCGTTTCTGGCGACGCAAACGTATGGTGATGGCAGTGGGGGTAATATTCAAATTGATGCAGATGCAATAGAATTATCCGGAATGAATGCTGCATCTGATTTGATGACATTTACTTCTATCGCTAGCATCGGTTATCTTCAGGGAGATTCTGGCACTATTAAGTTGAATACGGGTACCCTTTCTTTAAAAGATGGAGGTACTGTTTCAACTACTCATTTGGGTATTGGTAATGCTGGGAAGGTTTCGGTTAATGCAACTGAATCAATAGAAGTAACTGGAGCAATACCAGAACTAAATTATGTAAGCAATATAAGCTCAACAGTAGGTACGATAAGTTCTAATATTATTGATAATCTTTCAACTTATGTTGCAATTGGTAATGCTGGAGATATTACTATCAGCACACCTAATTTAAAAATCAGCGATTATGGATTAGTGAGCGTGGGAAATGTTGGTATTGGTGCTGCTGGTACGTTGAAGATTGATGCTGATTCAGTAGAGTTAAATCGACAAGGTAGTATTACAGCAACAACAGCTTCTGGTGAAGGCGGTAATATTGTTTTTAACTTACAAAATTTATTATCAATACGTAATAACAGTACAGTTTCAGCGGAAGCCGGAGGTACGGGTAATGGTGGTAATATTACGATTGACTCTCCGGTAATTGTAGGTGTAGAAAATAGCGATATTATTGCTAACGCTTTTCAAGGAAATGGTGGAAATATTGATATTAAAACTCAAGGTATTTTTGGTTTGCAGTTTCGCAAAAAGTTAACCGAAGAAAGCGATATTACAGCTAGTTCTGAATTTGGCGTTAATGGTGTTGTCAAAATCAATAATTTGAATGTAAATCCTACTTCGGGAGCGATAGAATTACCCAAAGATGTAATCGATTCTAATCAACAGATTGCTTCCGCTTGTAATGCGAATAGCGTTAACAGTTTTGCGATTACAGGTAGAGGTGGTTTTCCTGCTAATCCGAATAATACTTTACAAAGTCAAATTGTCTGGAATGATTTGCGCGAAATTGATATTGTTAATAATAGAAGCGCAATTTCTCATAAACCAACCTTACCAAAACGAATTGTAGAAGCAACTGGTATGGTAATTGATGCTGAAGGAAATGTGGAATTTGTTGC
>JBARZF010000741.1:0-7158 GCA_049649675.1 Rivularia sp. (in: cyanobacteria)
CTGGAAACAAGTATCGATCCCCATACTGGTAAGTACCGAGTTAGAGAAGGAAGCAAAAATCCACGAAATAAAAATTCTTCAAATAATGGTGCGGCGATCGCAGCTGTAGAGAAAAATATCAATAATGCCAGATTATCTTGACTTTCCAAGACTGTTTGTAATAGGGGATTACTACCACCTTGCCCCTGCCAAAGTTGTTGATTAATCAAAGAAACCACGATAAAAATCGGTATTACCGCGCAATAACCGCCAATTCCCCAAAGCAGCCAGCCATCGCGCAAGCGAAAGCGAAACCAATCTTCTCCAAGGGGTAGAAATTGCTTGATAGACAAATACAAAACTAATAAAGAACCACTGGCCAGGAGTATATAACGAAGTAAAATGTATAATGCTTGAAGTCTGACGTTTCCATTTGGAGACGGTAGAGGAAGAAACTGCCAGAGCAACGGTATAACTAATTGTCCTATTAAGAAAAAGCCGACAACAAAAACCTGTAAAATAGTTTCACCATCCCAGGGAGTTGCCCAGCGAAGCTCGGCATTTCTAGCTAGTAGGGCTTCTTTTCTTTTGATAATCCACTGCCCAAAAGTGAAAATAAGCAATACTATACCAATAAAGCCTCCCAATACAGGAAGAATAGCTATAGCAGTTAATTTGAGTAAGGCTTCTTCTGCTGCTCTTTGTTCTATAAGTTTAAGATTATTTAAGTATTTTGAATTTTGTTGGATTTGATATATTTTTTCTAGAGCGCTATAGCGAAACCAGCCTTTAAGATTATCATTAATTAATAATTCTGCATCTTCTGGAACTTTAGGAGATTTTTCCCATAATCCAATTAAAGTCTGACTCGTTTCGCGAAGCTGAGGATTTATACCTGAATTTTTTTCTACCTGCTGCCAAGTTTTGATAGCTGTATCGCTGTTACCTTGACGTGCTTGAATAATCCCTATACGTAAATTTAATTGTGCGATCGATCCTTGTAATCGATTGGAAGTTTGCTGTAATTGTTTTTGCTTTACTAGTGGAGAGACATCAGTAACGGGAGGAATATCAGATTGAGGTATTGATTCCGAGCGTAATTGCGCTAATTGGCTTTGAGCTTTTTCTAAATTAGTTTCCGCTGACGTGCGTGCTTCTTCATATTGCTTCAATGCACCATCAAGAGGTTTTACGCCAAGGATAGCTTTTTTCGTACTTTGCAAATTTTCATCGTCATCCGAGGGTTGCCATTCAGTTGCTAGCAATACAATATTAGTTTGGTATAACTCCAACTCGCTTTGGAATTGAGGCTTATTCAAGCTTCCTATCAAAGTGGAGCCAGAAAATAAAATAGTTATTAAGGTAAGTAAAAATAAAAATATCCGCTTAAGTGTCATCTATCCCTCTCAATTAACAAGCTTCCTCTGCGAATTATCGCATTCACTCGAACCAGGGGACATGTTTTGTTAGAAAAGCATAGGATATTTTAATTTTTGGATAGGGAGAGGGGGAAGAGGGGGTAGGGGGGTAGAATAAATAATTCAAAACTCCTAACTCCTCACTCCTAACTATTCAAAATCAACCAAAGTATAAAAGCATAGCATCTTTCTGATAAGCTATATTTTGGTAGTAATTTAAAAGCTTTTTATAAGCATCGTAGAGAGTGTCAAAGCCATTTTCTAAGCCTTTCAAGGTAAACCGCTCCTGAAAATGAGTCTGAGAAAATTTTGATAAAGCTTCAGCAACTTGTGTAACTTCATCGGCACTTAAGTATCGCAACAGTCCATTGTCTGTTTCGTAATCTATTGTCTTACCCCCTAAGATGGCATTTATCGAAGGTAATTTATCTTGTTTATTTTTACCGATAAGAAACGGTATAGGAGTTGAGTAATTGGTACCAGTCAAAATAAAGTGAAGGGTATTCCATTTTTTACCAATATCAAATTCGGAATTTTTACCTTCTGCAAGCATTGTAGGAATATCTGATTTGAGTTTTTCAAACTCTTTTGGCTGCTCGTATTTTAACTTTTCCAAGGTTTGCGGTACGTAGTTAGTAGCTTCGTCAAACCATTCAGCATCTTCAGGATTATTTAAATCGAGATTTGCTTCTTGCCAAAAATGTGAATCAGCTAAATACTGAGCATCATCAAATAATTCAAAAAAGTCGGGATATTTTTTGAATTTTTCTAATAAAGAAGGAGATACTTGCTTAAAATATGCTTCTACTGACATTAGCGATTATCCTATTTTCTTTTTTACCCAATTCCGAAATGATTTTAGCAAAGCGATTTCTCCCATAGTTTTGCTTTGCTCGATAAATCCACTAATATCTTTTACCGATACTAAAGAAAAAGCAATACTGAATTCACATTCGGTGTATTTTCCTTCAAGCAATTGATAAAACTTCAGATTTTGACCGTCATATCTCCATAATTCAGTTACACCCAAAGCCGAGTAAATATCGAACTTATCAAGTGAACTACTTGTAATATCAATTTCAAGTGCTAAATCGGGAGCAGGTGAATTTGTTAAATCGAGGGTTTCTCTTGCTCTAACGGCTAATTCATTTTGAATATAATAACAGTTATCTGGTTCTATTCCTTTTCTAACAATCTTTCTTTTTAAAGTTGTGGAGCCAGCGCTTTTGATTTCGATATTTAATTCTTCAGCTAGGATAAATATAAAACGGTCAAAATTTATTTTAGGATTTTCGTGTTCAAAAAGTGGAGTCATAATTTCCAAAGTACTACCGTCATAGGCAAATCGAGAACCTCTATCGTCACCTGTCTCTCTGAGCAAAGTTTCAAAGGTTTCCCAACTAATGTTATGTAGTACAGTTCGCTGTTCGGCGAGAGTATAAGTTACAACCATTGTTCGCTTTATATAGTTTTTTCAGAAAGGATATTACACAATATTCCAAATATTTTACTAACATTATTAATATAGTATTCGTTTAGATCGATCTCCACTATATTTTCAATAAGTTTTAAAAACTTCCAGCTAGTTCCAGTAGTAACAGTTCCATAAATAATCGGAATATTATTTCCTTCTTTTTCATTAAATATTTGGGCTGCAAGCATTTCTGCAACACATTGACCTAAACCTGCATTAATATTTTCTTTTTTAGCTTCTACAATCGTAATTACAGGAGCATTTAGAATCAGTAATTCTGACGAACTGCTAATAATAAAGTCGCAATTTCCATTCAATCCTTGACTTGAATCTACTGTAAAATCGATACCTGAAAATAAACTTATTTTATTTTTTAAATACTTTCTTACAGCAATTAAAATTGGGGAAATAATCATTTCAGAACGTGATTTTTCCGTATTACTCGCTAATGCTAATGGAAGATTTTCTTTTAAAGTTTCTGCAAGTAAGTCTGGAATTTCGATTTCAGGTATAGATTTGAAGATATCAATCGTGTCAGAAATAGTTAAATTAAAGCTTTTTCTGACTTTAGATAAAGTAAAGTCGCTGTATGACACGCTAATTATTCCTGCAATATATTTTCTAATTTTTAAGCTCTAATTAATTACTACAATCATTTTTTTCTAAAAACAGATAATGAACCATACCTCCGGTGAATAGTAATTGGAGCATCTTGCTCGCTGGAGACTAGGGAGCAGGATGCTCCCACTACAGAAATTAATTGGAATAACTATAATTTATCTATGTGAGAAATTCTTTTTGTGTGAAAACGGCCTCTTCAACTATTTCTTATAGCTTATTTCCTATTCCCTACTTCTTAATACATATCAAAAGGACTTACCTAAAATAATGTAATTAAAAACATTTTTAGATAAGCCCAAATTTATTATAAAATTATTCCCAAATAATTGTTAAAAGTGGGATTTATCAAACATCAATTTAACCCATCATACTATTAAAGAAATCTAAAGTCTCTTTCAAAGCTTTGATAAAAATATCGATTTCTTCACGGGTATTATAAAAAGATAAACTTGCTCTTGCGGTGCCCGGAGCATCTAAAATCCGGTGCAGTGGTTGCGTACAATGATGTCCCGAACGAATCGCTACACCTTCGTTATCTAATAATGTAGATAAGTCGTTGGGATGAACTTCTCCGGTAGTAAATGAAGCTAGTGCTGCTCTACCACAACCTTTATTATCTGGTTTGGGGCCGTAAATTTTTAACTCCGGTATTTTCCCTAACTGCTCAAATAAATAACCAGTTAATTCTGATTCGTAAGCATAGATTTTATCAATGCCAATTTCTGACAGATAATCAACCGCCGCACCTAAAGCTATTGCTTCTGCGATCGCCGGGGTACCTGCTTCAAATTTTGCTGGTAATTCTGCGTATGTTGAATGGTCTAAATACACATCAGCAATCATTTCTCCACCACCCATAAATGGCGGCATTGCTTGCAAGTTTTCCAATTTTCCATATAGGAAACCAATACCAGTTGGGGCGCACATTTTATGTCCCGATGCTACCAACCAATCGCAGTCTATTTCCTGCACGTCAACGGGCATATGAGGTACGCTTTGGCAGGCATCAATTAATACTTTAGCTTGCTTCTCATGAGCTAATTTACAAATTTCTTTTACCGGATTTATACAGCCCAAGGTATTAGAAACATGAACTACCGAGACCAATTTTGTTTTATCACTAAGCAGCTTTTTAAACTGTTCTAAATCGAAAGTTTCTTCTGGTGTCAATTCAACGAACTTTAGCACCGCACCAGTTTTTTGAGCAATTAACTGCCACGGGATAATATTGCTGTGATGTTCCATTACCGAAAGAATAATTTCATCTCCCGGTTGTAGGTTATTCATTCCCCAACTGTAAGCAACCAAGTTTATTGCTTCGGTAGCGTTACGAGTAAAAACTATTTCTTGACGAGATGCAGCATTAATAAATTTAGTAACTTTATCCCTTGCTCCTTCATATGCATCGGTAGCTTTTGCGCTGAGGTGATGTGCGCCGCGATGTACGTTAGCATTGTATCCTTCGTAGTAGTTACGAATAGCATCAAGTACAAATAAAGGTTTTTGAGATGTGGCAGCGTTATCTAAATAGACTAAAGGTTTACCGTTAACTTCCTGGTGTAATATCGGGAAGTCTTGACGAACTTTATCTGCAAGGGTTTTTTCCTGAGTAAAAGTCATGCGATTTTGGATTTTGGATTTTGGATTTTGGATTAATAGTTTTGGATTAAAGATTGAATTTTTTTTCTATCCCGATCAAAAATTAGCGATTAAAAAAACCGATGCTTGACGCATAGTATAGAGAGACGGAGAAAGTAAGTAATACAAAGAACATAATCAAATGGTTTACTATGCTTTTTGCTTACTCAATCTAAAATCCAAAATCTGTCTTGAAAAGTTTGGGTGAAGAAAATCTACACCCCAACTTTCCGCAAATCTAAAATTGATTTACTGTTTGAGTTAGATTTTGACGTAAAGAGGGAATGGGTATCTTATTAATTACTTCTGCTGCAAAGGCATTAATTAATAAATGACGAGCGCTATTTTCATCAATTCCTCGACTTTGCAAGTAGAAAATTTCATCGTCTTCTAACTGACTAACTGTAGCACCGTGAGCGCATTTGACATTATCTGCTGTAATTTCTAGCTGCGGTTTGGTGTCTACTCTCGCTTGAGGAGATAACAGCAAGTTGCGATTTAACTGCGATGCGTCTGTTAACTGTGCGGGTTTAGGAACGAATATTTTTCCGTTAAATACACCATGCGCTTTATCCGTGATGATATTTTTTTGCAATTGCTTGCTGTTACTGTGGGGATAATTAAGAGCAAGGGCGCTATGAGTATCTGACAATTGACTGCCAGAAATCATCGTCAAACCGTTAAGCGTTGTTTCAGTTTGCTCCCCGGTTTGTAAAATTTCTAAGTTGTGTCGCGAAAGTTTTCCACCCAAAGTTATGGCGTTACAGGTGTAGCGACTGTTACGCGCTTGAGTTACCGCTGTTTTCCCAATGTGAAACGCTTCTACACTATCGCGTTCAACTCTTGTATGATTTACGCTGGCGTTTTCATCAACCCAAATTTCTGTAACGGTGTTATTTAAATAAATTTCATTATCTTGCTCTTTCCCCGTACCAGAATTGATAAATTCTTCTATTAAAGTAACTTCGGAGCCTTTTTTCGCTACTACCAAACAGCGCGGTTGAGAAACTACTTTATCTCCAGAAGTAATAAATACTAAGTGTATCGGTGTTTCTACTACCACATTGCGAGATAGCCAAATTACAGCCAAATCGTTAATTCCGGCTGTATTCAAAGCCGTAAATACTTCTCTAGCTCCTTCAGCCTGTGCCAAATATTCTTTGACTAATTCCCCATCTAAATTGGGTAAACTAGCTAAATTACTAACTACAGCACCTTCGGGTAAATCGGCTGTTGCTGATAATTCTTTTACAAATACGCCGTTTACAAATACCAAACGAGTATCGCTGATTGCTGTAAAGGGAAGAGCATCTGGAGGTACAGATTTCGTCTCTACATTAAAATCAAATTGACGTAAACTTGATAAATCGGTGAATCGCCATTCTTCATCTTTCTTACCAGGTAATCTCGAATGACGTACCCAATTAGCGGCATCATCTTTTAATTCCTGCAACCAGCCTTTACTTTTGACGGCGCTGACTTTATCTACCAATTCACTTAAATAAGCATCTTTATTTAAAAGCGCATTGGATAAACTTGCTTCCGTAGAGTTGGGAATTGGGCTGGGGGAAACTTCTATATTCATTACACACCAACCTCAACACCAGCTTCTTCTAAAATCCAATCGTAACCGCGAGATTCCAACTCTAAAGCTAATTCTTTACCACCAGATTTGATAATTCGCCCTTTTGCCATTACGTGAACAAAATCCGGCACAATATAATCGAGCAAACGCTGGTAGTGGGTAATCATAATTGTGGCGTTTTCTTGATTCGCCAGTTGATTTACGCCATTCGCTACGATTTTCAGCGCGTCGATATCTAAGCCAGAATCAGTTTCATCCAAAATTGCTAAATCTGGTTCCAAAAGTGCCATCTGCAAAATTTCATTGCGCTTTTTCTCACCACCAGAAAACCCTTCATTTAAACTGCGGTTGAGAAACTACTTTATCTCCAGAAGTAATAAATACTAAGTGTATCGGTGTTTCTACTACCACATTGCGAGATAGCCAAATTACAGCCAAATCGT
>JBARZF010000742.1:0-3256 GCA_049649675.1 Rivularia sp. (in: cyanobacteria)
CAGCGAAAAATTGCACGTAAGGACGAAAAATTTGTCCCTACAACCATGACAGACGACGAATTATTGATATTTGGAAATCCCACAGCACCAAAAGTATCTCTGACAAAAGGAGATTCCTGTAAACCACTATCGTTACCAGGTGCAGAAAAGGAAGCAAAAAACATTGCACAGATATTAAAAACTCAAGCATTAACGGGTGATGCTGCGACAGAAACTGCGATCGCGCAAAAAATGTCACAGGCAAGAATTATTCACTTAGCAGCAATGACTTATCCCAATGACTGTAAAACAAAAGATTCTCCTGGTGTAGTTGCGCTTGCTTCTTCCAATCAAGATGACGGTTGGTTGAGAACATCAGAAATCCAGAATTTAAACCTCAAAGCCGATTTAGTTGTTTTGTCAGGTTGCGAAACAGCTTTGGGGAGAATTACAAGCGATGGTGTAATCGGATTATCCCGCGCTTTTCTCGCTGCTGGTGCGGATAGTGCGATCGGTTCGCTGTGGGATATTCCCGATATGCCAACAGCATCACTGATGACGGAATTTCATGCTAATTTAAGTAAAAACACCGACAAAGCGGGTGCATTACGTCAAGCGATGTTGGAGACAATGAAAAAACATCCTAATCCCAGGGATTGGGCTGGTTTTACGTTGGTTGGTTTGTTGTGATGTGGGGAGTTATAGGAATGGGTTATTACAAAATTGGGCGGAGTGTTTTTGTTAGTTTGTTGGTGGTTTTGTCTACTTCATTTGTTCCGAGGTTGCCGATGGTTTTGATGACATCGCGGGTTTTGGCGCAGACTGTTGATGCGCGGAAAGTGGAAGCTGATAAATTATTTAACCAGGGTAATCAGCAGTTTCAAACCAGTCAATTTGAAGCAGCATTGCAGTCTTGGAAACAAGCGTTAAAAATCTACCGGGAAATTAAAGACCGTCAAGGTGAAGGTGCTACACTGGGAAGTTTCGGTTTTGTCTACAATTTTTCGGGAGATTACCCCAAAGCCATTGAATTCTACGAAAAAAGTTTGTTCATCTTCCGACAAATAAAAGACCGTCAAAATGAAGGTAAATCACTGGGAAATATTGGTAGCGCTTACGATTCTTTGGGAGACTATCCCAAAGCCATTGACTACCATCAACAATGGTTAACAATAGCAAGAGAAATTGGAGATCGCCAATCAGAGAGTAGGTCACTAGGAAATCTCGGTCTCACCTACCAGAATTTGGGAGATTACCCCAAAGCCATAAATTATTATCAAGAAAGTTTAGTAATTGCTAGAAAAATCAAAGACCTTCAAACAGAAGGTAATGCACTGGGGAATCTCGGTCTCACTTACCAGAATTTGGGAGATTACCCCAAAGCCATCAATTATTATCAACAAAGTTTAGTAATAAAACGAGAAATCAAAGACCGCTCGGGTGAGGGTGCAACATTAGGAAATCTCGGTCTTACCTACCGTGATTTGGGAGATTATTCCAAAGCCATTGACTATCATCAACAAAGCTTGGCGATCGCACGGGAAATTGAAGATCCCTCATCTGAGGGTAATGCATTGGGAGGTCTCGGTCTTGCTTACCTTTATTTGGGAGACTATCCCAAAGCCATTAATTACCAGCAACAATCTTTGGCGATCGCACGCGAAATAAAAGATCCCTCGTCTGAGGGTATTGCACTAAACAATCTAGGACTTGCTTACTACAAACAAGGAAAACTCACTTTAGCCGAGAGTAACCTAATTGAAGCCATAAAAGTTTATCAATCTCTCCGGGGTAGAGAATTAAAGGATAGTGAGAAAGTTACTTTTTTTGACACCCAAAGTAATACCTATCGCACTTTACAAAAAGTCCTGATTGCCCAAAATAAAAACAATGCAGCCTTAGAAGTCGCCGAAAGTGGACGCGCTAGGGCTTTTGTGGATTTACTGACTAGTCGTCTCTCTCCTAATGGCGATGTTTCTTCCTCCACAGACGCAACAATTGACCAAATTAAACAAATTGCAAAATCGCAAAATTCTACTTTGGTGCAATATTCGATTATTTATGACGATTCCAAAGAATCCGAACTCTACATCTGGGTAATCAAACCCACAGGTGAAATAACCTTCCGCAAAGCCGACTTAAAACCATTGTGGCAAAAAGAAAATACAACTTTAGCCGAACTCGTAACTACCAGTCGCAACTCCATCGGAGCAAGAGGTGCAGCTTTTCGCGGTATTGACGTATCTTTCAACCCCGATACACCCAAAGCAACCAACAAACTCAAACGTCTCCACGAATTATTAATCAACCCCATCGCTGACTTATTACCCAAAAACCCTAGCGCTAGAGTTACGTTTATTCCTCAAAGTAGTTTATTCCTCGTTCCCTTCCCAGCACTCCAAGATAAAAACGGTAAATATTTAATCGAAAAACACACTATTCTCACATCCCCATCAATTCAAGTTTTAGAATTAACTCGCGAAAAAAGGCAGCAGATTGGGCAACGGATGGGGGAAGGGCAACGGATGGGGAATAATATGTTAATTGTTGGTAATCCAACTATGCCGAAAATTCCTCCCAAAATTGGTGAAGCACCGCAACAGTTAACACCACTACCGGGAGCGGAACGAGAAGCCAAAGCGATCGCTAAGTTATTCGGAGCTAAACCATTAATTGGTAATGAAGCTACAGAAACCAAAGTTACTCAACGCTTACCTCAAGCGCGATTGATTCACTTGGCAAGCCACGGTATATTTGACGATGTTCAAGGTTTGAATAGTGGAATCGCTTTGGCTACAGGGGGAAATCAAAACAGCGATGGTTTACTAACTGCTGGGGAAATCCTTGATTTAAAATTAAATGCTGAATTAGTTGTATTAAGCGCTTGCGATACGGGAAGGGGACGCATTTCTGGTGATGGGGTAATTGGTTTATCGCGTTCTTTGATTAGTGCTGGTGTACCTAGCGTATTAGTGTCGCTGTGGTCGGTACCGGATGCGCCTACAGCAGAGTTAATGACAGAATTTTATCAAAATATTCAAAATAATTCCGATAAAGCCCAAGCGTTGCGACAGGCGATGTTGAAGATAATGAAACAGCATCCAAATCCACGCGATTGGGCAGCTTTTACTTTGATTGGGGAAGCGGAGTGATGTTTGTAATTCGGGTGTTTGCATAACACTGGCAATGAAAAAAGGGAGACATTTTATGATAATGTCTGATTGTTTTTATAGGAAATTTCATATAAAATCACAGATGATGACGATATCATAGAAGT
>JBARZF010000743.1:0-4766 GCA_049649675.1 Rivularia sp. (in: cyanobacteria)
GATTTTAGATTTTAGATTAGTTAAAAATCAATATTAAGATATAAATAACGCAGATAATTAATACCTGCTGATAATTGTTAATTGATAACTGGTAATTGATTATGACAACTACATCCACTGTTGTTAACGTACCACCTCTTGAAAATGGCGATAGACTTACACGCTATGAGTTTGAGCATCGCTACCAAGGCATGATACAGATTAAGAAAGCAGAATTAATCGAAGGAGTTGTGTACGTGGCTTCACCTGTACGTGCGACAAAACATGGTAGACCCCATGCGAAAATTATGACTTGGTTAGGAACCTATTGTGCAGCGACTCTAGGAGTGGATTTACAAGATAATGCTACTGTACGCTTAGATGCTGATAACGAACCCCAACCAGATGCTTTACTAAGAATAGAACCGGAAGTAGGTGGTAATTCTCGCATTAGTAAAGATGATTATATCGAAGGTTCGCCAGAATTGGTTGCAGAAATTGCCGCTAGCAGTGCTTCTTATGACCTAAATGATAAAAAGACTGCTTATCGTCGCAACGGTGTTAAGGAATATATTGTTTGGCAGATGTACGAAAACCGTTTGGACTGGTTTCTTTTAAAAGAAGGTCGTTATATTTCTTTAGAAGCAGATAACAACGGTATCATTCGTAGCGAAGTTTTCCCAGGTTTATGGTTATCTATTAATGCTTTGCTAGAGGGTAATTTAGCCGAAGTTTTAACAATTTTACAGCAAGGTTTGCAAATAGATGAACATCAAAAGTTTGTTAAAAGTTTGCAGCGTCTAAAGTAAGAGTGAAAATAATTACATCTGCCGAACATTTCTAAAATTATTCTTGGTATCGAAAGTCGTGAATCTTAAAGTTAAATAATTTTAATACTACATTATTTTTGTTGCAAGCTCAATATAAAAATGGGATTATTACTTAGTTGATGGTCAATAGAAGGCATTTTGCATTCTGCTCACAGAAATAGAGGTATTAATTGATGTCAGTAGAACTAGAAAAAAAGGTCATGACTGAAGAAGAAGTGGCGAAGTTGTGGGAAGCCTTTAAAGCATTTGATGGGGATGGTAGCGGTGGCATCTCAGCTTCGGAATTGGGGCAAGTAATGCGATCGCTAGGGCAAAGTCCGAGCGATACCGAATTGCGCGATATGATCAAAGAAGTGGACGTTGACTTCAGTGGCACTATTGATTTTGATGAATTCAAAACCCTGATGGTGTCAGCGCAAGGCGATCGCAAAAGCCGTCTCAAGTTGGCATTTAGCGTGTTTGATGAAGATGGTAGCGGTCAAATTACTACCAATGAGCTGCACAATGTCATGAGTCAGTTTGGGCTGACGGATAAAGAACTCGATCAAATGATTAAAGAAGTTGATAGCGATGGCGATGCCTCTATTGACTTTGAAGAGTTTATGAAACTGGTTCCAGACGAGTCAGAAATCACCACCGGCTACAAAGATTTACCCATTTCTGTTAACAATTCTTCTGGAAAGGAGACAGCTACCGTCACCTCAGATGTCGCGGCGGATACTGTCACACCTATTCTTACAACTACCGAATCTCCTGCACAAGAAACACCCAGCGACAATGCAGAAGTAGCACGCCTCAAAGAACTTCTAGCGCAACACCCACAAGAGCAAAAAGAACGCGGCACCTCACGGCTGCAAATGCAGATTGGTTTGTTTCGCTTGATCCAGGGAGCCGCTTACCGCTGCTTCCGCGAGAGTTTCTCCGCCAATCACGAAACCCACCTGCGGGTAAGAGATTTACCTTATAAAATTACAGACTTTGTGCAGTTTGTCCAGAAAGCGATCGCACTATACAAAGGGTTAGATATCGTAGAGAAAGCTTGCCATCCCCTGTTAGATGCAGTGGTTGAATCAATCGAAAAAGAATACGGCAGACTCCAAGAAAGAATCCAGAATTGGAACGGCATTGAAAAAACACCTGAGATGCTGGTTCGGGAAAAAGCGATGCAGGAGGCACGCAGTAAATCCATCTCTGTCAAGGAGAAGTTTGCCGCAGGGGTGGAGTTCGCTATTACTTTGAAGAAAAAGCATTTTTCATTTCACGACATTGCTTCTGGTGTGCTTGCGCTCAACGAACTCAACCGTTTGAGACAGATGGAACTCAATGCAGAACTTGCACCACCTCCCCCTAAATCCGCAGGCAATCCCAAGGATTACCTCCAGCAGTGGAACCGCGTTATTCTTACCGATGCTTCAGAAGAAATAGACGGTGCAATGATGCCAGTGGCTTATTGGTATGAAGATTTTATGCCGAAGCTACTAGCTGCTTTCAGTGTCGATAATGCCGCAGACATCCGAAGTAATACCGTACCTGATGAAGCCGCTTTGGCTCAATGGTACGAAGATACTAAAACAGCGGGAGAATTTGACCGTTATGGAGCAGATGTGGCAGATAATTTTTCTAAATGCACTCCTAAACAAAAGCTGGCAGTTAAGCAAGCATGGGATTTGACGCATCACTACCTTAATGGCGTGCAAAAACGGCGCGAACGGGAAGAGTTTGGACGCGAGTCAGGGGCGCTCTCACAATACGTGGCATTCATTGATGTGTATTTGGCACGTAGTGATGTCAAGGATGCCGGAATGCGGGTTAGTTTTCCTTATTACATAGGTCCTGCTGTGTGGCGTTTCTTCCACACTACGGCTGAAATCTTGTGTACTAAACCACATGAGACGCAAAAAGCGCTAGTGGCAGTTTTTCAAGACTTCTTTAAATTATTTGCCACAATGTACCCCTGCCCTTACTGTCGTCACCACTTGAATATGTATGTGGTGCAGAACAAAGAGGTGGATATGTACCCGGTGGAGTATCTTTTGTTAGGGCGCGATCGGCAACTGAATAACTTTGAAGTGTCGATGGAAGCAAAGCTGTCTACAGTTGTCGATGGTGCTGCCCTGCGCTTATTTTTCTGGAAACTACATAACACCGTTTCCTCATCCATTGCTCGCTCCGAGGAGTGGTATCACACGGATGAAAAAGCTTTTTACACTACCCGTTATTGGCCGAGTTTGGACTCCGAACTCGCACGAAGTAAAGCGTTCAAACACCTCAGTATTTCCATCGATCGCTTATACCGTCTCTATGGGATTCTTAAACCGGCATCGCGGTTGGCAGGAGTAAGAGCAGCTCTTCAAAAGTTGTTAGACAAAGGCGATGAGTCAGGCATCAGTGAGGCGTGTACGCTCGCTCAAGAGTATATCAAAGAGTTAGAATCATCTGTAATAGAAGGACAATTTCTTCAAGAAACCTACCGTTTCGATCCGGATATTGTCGATAAAAATCCCCACTTCACTCCTGAAGAGGAAGAATATGCCCGCAGCGGTGTATTTGTAGAAGTTATTTAAAAGAGGCGTTCCAGAAACCTTGTAGAGACGCGATATATCGCGTCTCTACATTTAAATCCATACCCGGATTCAGCAACGCCTTTTTCAGAGATATGTAGTGTCTTTCTTAAGAATTTAGAGAATTTTTACTGAGAAATAAAACCTGTAATCAGTAACGGAAGTATCAACAAGACAAATATAATAAACACTACAGTTCCAGGATCTATTTTGATAGTATTTTTATCTTCTTGGCTCATGTCACACCTTTGGTAGAAAATGAGATATATCAACTCAGCTTACCTTTAAGTTAATCCTTTCTCAATCCCCATAAAGTAGTAATGTAATGTCAATCCAAGTTTACGGTATTCCCAACTGCGGTACTTGCAAGAAAGCTTTCGCTTGGCTGCAAAATAATAATATTGAGTATGAATTTGTTAATACTAAAGAAAATCCACCCAGTAAGGAAGCGATCGCCAACTGGGTACAAGCTTTAACTTCTAAACCAATGCGAAATACTTCAGGACAATCTTATCGAGCTTTAGGTGAAGAAAAGAAAACTTGGACTGATGAGCAATGGATAGAAGCTTTTTCTCAAGATGCTATGTTGCTGAAACGTCCGTTATTTGTCAAAGATGGTAATGCTGTTTTGGTAGGGTTTCGGGAGAAAGAAGAGGTGATAAAGGAAAAGTTGGTCTAATATTTTGCACTATTATCAACACCGCCTTGGAATAAATTCCCAGGCTAATAAACAAAGTCATCTTAAGACGACTGGGCATGGCTTTTAGTGTGTTAAAACACACTTTGTATATCAGCCTTGAAATTGATTTCCGTGAAATTTGGGCTTAACGATAATGCTGCAAGATTCGCGGATTATGTAAATTGCGGATAAATATTGCGATTAAACTTACGATAATACAATGTTGGGTTAGGTTGCGTTTTGATTTTTCGTAAATAATGAATATATCCGTGCGCCTAACCCAACCTACATTTTTATAGTTGATTTATTGGGTAACTGATGTAAAATTTGTTCTGCTAAATCTTCTAACGAGTAAACTATTTTAATATCGGGACGTACTAAACTAGTTTGAATTTCTACGTCTTGTCTTCTGGGATAATTGGGATGAACTCCTACAAATAAAGGTTTATCTGTCATCGAGAAAGCACCGAGTTCGTAAAGGCTTATCGGACAAATTGTTTCTTGAGGAAACCAAAATAGAATCGATGAAGCGAGTCGCAAATGTCTGTGTTCCCATGCTATCTGTTGTTTGGAAGCATCGGGGTTATCAATCGGGAAATTAGCACGACGGGGATTTATGATTATCCAAGGTAAAGGTTTTAATAATTCAACCATTTGCGATTGCCAATCTGGACAATTGGAAATTCCACCAGCGCAAAATATCGCATCACCTTGTCC
>JBARZF010000744.1:0-3698 GCA_049649675.1 Rivularia sp. (in: cyanobacteria)
CTTCTTCTAATTGTTCTTCTAAATCTTCTTCTAAATCTTCTTCGTACTCAAATACCCGTTCCTCTACACTGTAAGAAAACTCGGATACTTGTCCATTAGTACTTTCAAACGTTACAGGTTCTTCTATCTGTTCTTCTTCTAAATCTTCTTCGTACTCAAATACCTGTTCGTATAAATTGTATGAGAATTCTTCAACGAACGCTGCGTTCGGCGTATTCTCAAACGCTTCGTCTTGGGAATCGTACTCAAATACTTGTTCGTATAAACCATCAGGAAACCTTTCTAAAGATGGCGGTATATTATTTGTAGGGGCAACTGTTGTTTCAGATGGCTCGTAATCTTCCCATAATAATTCCCCAAACTCTTTAATTAACTCTTGCCCAGGTGATTCCGCGAACGCAGAAGGGATCTCAAATTCACCATCCACCGCAATTGATTCAATTATCGGTTCCTCTTCACTATCAACCCCATATGGTTCAATGATAAATTCGGACGATACGGGTGAGGCAGGCATTAGCCCTTCAGATTCAGTAGAAATCGGAATCGAATACGCTGGTTGATGCTTTGAATTGCGAGTTAATAGCTGCACCCCAATATCGTAAGCAACATCTCCTATTTCTCCAATTTCGAGTTCCCCCAACTCCACCATTCTCGAAGCCAACTCGTAATTCGGAGCCGATGAAGCTAATACTTTGTTACCAAAGTGCCCTAACCACTCCAACCAACGCTTCGGAGAAACGCGATGTTCGATATTTTGCAGCCAACGAAGCGCCCAATGTTGTCCTCGCGCTTGATGTACGCCCTCAAGAAGTTGGGTAAACAAAAATTCCAGATCCGAATTTGTCAGTTCTGGCAACTCCCTAACGGCGTGCATCTCCTTCTCTTTCATAGAAGGAGCCTGCTTACCACCAAAAATATCCTGGATAAACTTTATGAACCTCTGCACTAGCCGCCTGAGCATCTGCTGCATTGTAAAATATAGTTCACATAGAATTTTAACGAGCGCAATCTAAAAAAAGAATAATTACGTAATAGGCTACTGCATTTTGTGAACTTTTCTACAAATGCAGCCAATTACGTCCGTAAAAAGTCAGCATAATAACAAATCAACGCTGATTTTTAGGAACACTCGGTAAAATATCAATTTGTGGAATTAGAAGTAAGATTGCACTTCTGAGATAACTTAACAAAATTTCCGGAAAATAACTTGCTAGACAAGATACCCTTTGCGAACAAAATAAAACGACCCAAAAATTCCGTATATATAAGAACAATATTGACCGTTAAAACACTCAAAGTTTAGAGCATATTAAGGTCTAAAAGTCAAACATTTAGGTCTGAAATAATAATATTTGTCGCGTATTATCCGGCAGTATGGTATTGATTAACTAAAGCCTGAACGATCGCTTCTGGGTCATCTGTTTCAATTCCCAGTTGTTGGGCAATTTGCGCTCTCAAGTTTACGTCATCTTGCATCAACTCCATTAACTCTTCGAGAGTAATAGTTTGATATTCCCCTTCTGTATCGGTTTCGGCTTGTTCAGCCTGTCCTGTTTGAACCAAACTTTCTTCACCCAGAGCTGGTTCTACTTGAGCATCAGGTCCTTCATATTCCCATATAGGTTCTGCTTGGTTGCGCGTTAGCAATCGCATCCCGATATCGTAGGCAACTCCATTAACAACGCCCTCTCCCAACTCTCCTAACTGTACCAATCGAGAAGCCAATTCATTATTTGGCGTTTGTGCAGCTAAGAGCTTATCGCCAAATTTTCTCAACCATTCCACCCAACGTTCTTGAGGAACCCTATGTTCAATATTATCTAACCATTTTTGCGCCCACGCTTCTCCCCGTGCTTGATGAACTCCTTGCAATAGTTCCGCAAACAGAAACTCCAAATCGGTATCGTTTAAAGGAGGTGGTGGTGACGAAGGAGAACTATTTGAAGAACTATGCCTATTTAAAGTACTTTGCTGTTTTTTACCAAATAGCCCTTGAAAAAACTTTTTAAACCATTGAACGAGCCTTTTTAGCATAAGGGCACCCACAGCGTATTAATTACCATAAGATTGTAGCTACTTGTAACGAATTCTCTCTAAGTATTTGTTTTTTTTAAGATACAAATTTTACGGCAGCAGTGACCAGTTAGCAGT
This sequence comes from Rivularia sp. (in: cyanobacteria), assembly GCA_049649675.1. Lineage (GTDB taxonomy): Bacteria > Cyanobacteriota > Cyanobacteriia > Cyanobacteriales > Nostocaceae > Rivularia. The sequence goes on from JBARZF010000744.1 coordinate 2,152, forward strand.
TAGCAGTTAGCAGTTAGCAGGAGAATGATGGAGTAATGGAATAAAAGTTATTTCCGGAGTCCCCGGAGCCTCTTCATCTTCTTGTCTCCTTGTCTCCTTGTCCCCCCATCCCCCCATCCCACCATCTACTTATCTACCGATCTCCCTTAAATTACAAATAAACAATTAAAATAGATAAACCCCTCTCCCCCCGGGGAAAGCTTTCACAGCGCTGTCTCCTCCATGTCTTACGAACCGCTACATCATAAGTATCGCCCGAAAACTTTTGCCGAATTAGTTGGGCAACAGGCGATCGCCACTACTCTTACTAATGCAATTAATACTCTGAAAATTGCTCCGGCTTATCTATTTACTGGCCCTCGGGGGACGGGTAAAACTTCTAGTGCGCGGATTTTGGCGAAATCACTTAATTGTGTTAACAGCGATAAGCCTACGCCGCATCCTTGTGGAAAGTGTAACGTTTGTCAAGAAATTAGTAAGGGTAGCACTTTAGATGTAATTGAAATTGATGCTGCTAGCAATACGGGTGTAGATAATATTCGAGAAATTATCGATAGAGCGCAATTTGCCCCGGTTCAGTGCCGCTACAAAGTTTATGTGGTTGATGAATGTCATATGCTCAGTACTCAAGCGTTTAACGCGCTACTTAAGACACTAGAGGAACCACCGAAACACGTTGTGTTTGTTCTCGCTACAACAGACCCGCAAAGAGTACTAGCAACAATTATTTCGCGCTGCCAAAGGTTTGATTTTAGACGTATTCCCATAGATGCGATGGTGGAGCATTTAAGTGAGATTGCGAAAACTGAAAATATTCATATTACACAAGAAGCCGTTACATTAGTAGCTCAAGTTTCTCAAGGAGGATTGCGAGACGCTGAAAGTCTTCTAGATCAATTGGGTTTATTATCGGGAGAAGTAACTCCTGAAAAAGTTTGGGATTTAGTTGGTTCGGTAAGCGAACAGGATTTATTAGATTTATTAAAAGCAATTGTAGAAGATAACTCAATCGCCGTAATTGACAGTACCCGCGAAATCTTAGACCGTGGAAGAGAACCTTTAATTATTCTCCAAAATCTCGCTTCGTTCTATCGCGATTTACTCATTGCTAAAACTGCACCACTACGCCACGATTTGGTCGCTTGTACTCAAGGTATGTGGAAAGTACTTATAGATATTGCTCAAAACCTTGAAATAACTATGATTTTGCAGGGACAGCAACATCTACGCACTGCTGAAGTACAAATCAAAAACACCACTCAACCGCGCTTATGGCTGGAAGTAACTTTACTCGGATTATTACCATCAGCAACTATTACTCAAGCGCCAGCTATTAGTTATAAACAAAACTTACCCAAATTTCCCTCAAACCCAGCCAACACAATTGATCGTACAACTACCACAACCGCCCAAGTACAGCAAACACCACCTACAGTACCACCATCTCATCCACCCGTTTCCACAAACATAGAAACTCCAAAACAACCAGAAAACGGAACAAGAACACAAGCAGTTTCTCCCCCCTCTCCCCCCTCTCCCCCCTCTCC
>JBARZF010000745.1:0-6283 GCA_049649675.1 Rivularia sp. (in: cyanobacteria)
CCATTGTTTCTACATCGGGATGGGGAAAGGAACCAACTTTACTTCTCCATTGCAAGGTAAAAGTATCTTTCTTGAATAAATCCGATGTTCCACGCTGTTGATGTTGCTTTTCTAATAAATCTATAAGTTTGGGTGCGGTGTACATGAGAAATTAGGAAGTAAAAAGTAAAAAAATTGTAGGGTGCTGTGACTGTGACGGTTACGCTAATTCATTGAACATAATCAAACAATTTGTGGATACCGTCACGCACCATCTTGTAGAAGTCAAAAGTCAAAAAATGCATGATTTTCTGCGCTAAAGCGTAACTACGAACATTTATTCTTATCCAGAATAAGCTCTTGCCCAAAAATTCCAATGATTGGATAAAACCATTGCTTTACGCCAAGTTGTCATGTATTGGGCTGGTTCATTGTTTGCCATCGCTACAACCGTATCGCGTAATTCCTCTTCCGAAGGTGGGTTTTCGGGGTTAATAAGCTGTCCGAGCAATGATTTCCACACCGGAAGTATTCGCGATCGCACTATTCCTTCTTGGGCATTTTGCTGTTTGACGTAGGCTGCTGCTGAGAGTAAACCAAATACCCGTAAATGTTGCGATAATCTTAAAATCGCGTTCAAATCTTCTTTACTAATTTCATTTTTGGCATTAGTTGAAAGATACCCTTGAATATGTTGATGAGCGGTAAGGCTGATTTGTTCTGGTTTAACCATGATAAATAAGTCAAAAGTCAAAAGTCAAAAGTCAAAAGTCAAAAGTCAAAAAGAAAGGGAATAATTGCATCTTGGACAACTTGCTATTAGCTTACTCCTACAGCAACAGATTGATTTGCTTCCACAACGGGTGAAGTATCATCTGTTACCCAACCCTGTACCCAACCCCGCCCTACGTTGGCTTGTCCGCCAATTTGAAACAATCCGGTGATAACATTTTTTAAACAACTGTGTTCTGGTTCACCTACTGGATTATTTTTGTTTAATTTATAACCCCAAGGATAATAAAGAATAGTGTCTCTAGGTATGCAAACATCCGTCCAAAATATTTCAGCGCTACCTTCACCGTTGATTTGATCGTCCTCGTTCTCATCACCAGCTTTGGTGATTTTGTTACGAATTTGCGTCCACAGCGAATGCTCCATCAAAGTTTGAAAATCGCTATCGGAAAGAACGACACGGTTATTACTCCAAGTCCTTCTGACCTCACCATCAAGGGAATTATGCCAATCTCCAGCAAGTGCGATCGCCTGTCTTTGTTCTTCGTTAAGTGGTGAAACCTGTAATTGAGCATCAGCAACGTAATAAGTACCTGAAGAAGTTCCTACGGGATGAGTGGGAAAATTGGTTATCGGTAGTTTAGATAATAAAGCATGATCGCGAATTAAAGAATGGCAGCTTACCCAAGTAAATATACCGTTATTCATGGTTCCCATTGTTCGCATTGGTACCCATAACAAACGGGCATCACCAAACCAAACTTGATGAACTCCCATTTGTCCATCTGCTGTTAATTCCTTCCCAAATAACTTATCTGCGGCATTTGGATTGATAGAATTGACATCCCACCGCAAACTACCACGCAGTGAAGAACCGGGAATATAAGGAAAATCCGTATGTGCTTCGCGGACAATATCTAATATATTTCCTAAATCCCCTTCACCACCGCAATGAACTGGTGCCAAGCTGTAAAGATATCCAGTACGAAAATCATTCATCGATTAAAATTTCCCCCACAATAATTTTCCATAATTTAACTTTCTAAAAGTCTCTAACCAATTTGAATCACCATCAGGTAAAACTTTTTGATTAGTTGTCAATTCATCATTAAATAAATACACAGTTCCCGGTGGAACAAATGCCCGTTGCGGTAAAAAAGCAAATTCCTCTCTTGTTGGATTATCTTTAACATCTTTACGCAACGTCGATACACCTCCCCAAAATAAAGCTTTATCTGTCGCACATGCTTTTAAATTCTGCTTCCAATTTTGGGGATAGCACCCATATTTTGATTCTTCAACTAAAGCCAATCCAGGAGTTAGAAGATAAGCATATTTAGATTTTTTTGCAGAATCATTTACTGTAGAAGTATTAGAAATAAAAGAATCTAATTGCTGCTTCAAAGTTGTCTGTGCATCTAAATTCAATTTATTAATTAAAGCTCGATGTCCCTCACCTCCTAACCGCACAACATTTTCCGAAATATCCCCACTAAATCCAGCAACCAAACTCCATCCTTCTCTCAACCTAACTGCAACTTCAGTAAAATAACCTTCGCTATCTTTAACTTGTCGTTTATCAAGCTGCATTTGGGTATGGGGTAAAACTTGGTTATCCCAGGGATTGCCAGTAAAATCATCTTTAGCCCAATTATCATCACCTTTTTTACCTCCAAGATAATCAAACAAAGCTTTGGCTTTAATCCAAGGTTTCGGAGGGCTAATAGTTCCATTCCATTTTTTATTTACAACCAACGGCTGTATTTGATCATCGCTAAATACCAAATGCTTCCATATATCAGAATCATTGCTGACGGGTTGTAAGCGGTGAACTTCCACCCAACCATCACTTGCAACTTTGCGATCGACACCTCTAGGATAAAGACAGACTAAATCTTTTGGTGTAGGCAACCAAAGGGTATCATTACTATCTAGCAGAAAAGAACCGAGAAAATCCAAATTGCGTTTTTTGCGTTCTTCCCTACTATTAGAATTATTTACTAAACAAGATCGCAATGCTTGAAAAACCGTAATTGGCATTGGTGGAAACAAACCCTTAGCCCAAGAACCTTCACCGGGACTAAACGGTTTGCTATCTCGAAATAATAGAATATCAAGTGGAGTGATTTTGTACCAGTGCATGGTTTGAAGTCAAAAGTAAAAAGGTAAAAGTCAAAAGTCAAAAGTCAAAAGTTAAAAGTTAAAAAAAGAAAATCAGTAATATTCATCAGTCGTCTTAAGACGACTTGTGCTATTAGGCTGGGAATTGATTCCCAGACGGATTGGTGATTTACGAAGCAACATAGTTTATTTATAGAATTTATTCTTTAATTTTCTACTTTTGACTTTTAGCTTTTGACTTTTGACTTATTTCCCTCCAACCCCACCTTTCAACTCGCTTATCAATCCAAAAAGCGGTAAACCTGAGAATTTTACCTAAATCTTCAGGTTCGATTCCTACGGGTTTAGATTTGCTATTTTGAATTTTCTGAATTTTTTGCTCAAAAGTGTAATTAACCGAATCTTCCAAATTATCCTTAGCCCATTTTTCTATAACTCCTTTCACCCAATCTTCCCAACTCACCAACCACTGCTCAATTTTCCCAAACACTTCATCCAGTTGCTTCTTCTCATCCCGATTATCCATAATTACCTTCGCTGCTTTCGAGAATAAATAATGATTTTCGGTAATCGAAGCACGACGGGGTAATTCTTCCGCTAAACGGTACAGTAAGGGAGCAAGTTTGTCTTGATATTCCTCGTAATCTTTTACCCAATCCCACCATTTTTCTAATAATTCTCCTTTCATCAACGCTTCCAACTGATTTCCACCACCGTAAATAACCCGGAAGCAAAGTCCGTCTTTACCAGTTATTTTCTTTGCTCTCCCCGATTCTGCATCCCACAGACTTTCTAAAACTGTGGGTAAGGGAACGCTTTTATGAGCAAACACCACACCAGCGCTCATGGTTGCATTTTCTCCCATTGTAAAATGCGGACGTTTGAGTAATCCTTCTACTTTTTCCTTGGGATACCAATAACCAGTAGTGGAATTAGATATACTATGATGATTGTTCTCAAATTCTTCATAAGGGTCATTACCACCACACCAAGCAGCACGCAGAGATAGTAAATATTCTGGTAAATCTTCAATTGGTAGCATTACCATGACATCATCACCACCACTATAAACAACTCGACCGCAAAAACGTTGTTCTGTGAGGTAGGGAACCAAACGATTGGAAAAATCTAACAATGCTCGGTTTAAACCAACGTGAGTAGCTGGTCCCATACGTTTGTCGGTATTAGTGATAAATTCATTAAATTGGCTGTGGTTAAAATTATCATCATTTTTATCGACAGCATTACTTTCAACGTAAGAATGATATTTTTTTAACTTCTTCCCAGAAACATAATCCCCCATTCCATCACCATCAGCGAGCAGAATCACCCACCAATCAGCGGGACTTCCTTCACCAAAACCTGTATCTTTATGTTTATGAGCTTGGTTGACTAATTCCTTGAGCTTTGCAGCATCATCAGTTTTCAAAGCCATGTCATCAGCTAGCCATTTACTAGAAAACATGACACCGTTATAATAACCATCTGAATTATTATTTGGATTAATTCTCTTATCTGTTTTCAGTACATGAGAAGCACGACGAGTTATGGAATCAAAAAATCTACCGTATCTATTTGACAATTGACTTTTAATTTTCTCACTTAGTAACTGCCTATATTGAGAAGTTATTTCGTGGTTATCGTCGTGAATAAATCTTGCTGATGCAATCGAACTCGAATTTGGAAATCGTAATAGTTGTTCGTAAATAGTTTGATTTACCTCAACAAGTTCAAATGCTTTTTCTTCTCCTGATGGACGAGACTTAATTTTTTTGACAATTGATTGAACATCAATCCCCAAATCTTCAGCAACTCCCCCATAAACCCAAGCCATTCGCTTAGTTATTTCTAGCGCATTCAGCTTTTCTGAACCATTAAATAAACCGGGATATGCTTGAGACATCACATACCAAAACAAGCGCATCGAACCAGATGCTGTTCCCCTTCCTTCACTGAATTTACCCCAATTAAATCTCGGATGAACCGCGCTAAATTTACCGGAAATAGTTGAGCGTTCCCCCGGTGCAGTAGCAATTTCCCAGTTACGGGTATATTTTACGTTGTTTAAACACAAGCCCAAACGTTGCTGAATGCTACCCCACCAAGTTCCCACATTAAAGTATTGATAAAAATCGGTTTCAAATTTATCGGGCAAATCAACGATTGGTTGAGAAATATTATCTTGATTTTTCAACCAACTTCCATCAAAAGCATTATTATCTCGTTCAATAGCTAAACCCTTTTCTGGATTTCCCAAAGGTATTGCAGTCCAATATGGTTCCCAGGTATTATTAAGCTGAACCTCCCAAAGTGTTCTCCATTCCCAGCAACCATGTTTATTTTCATCTTTTAAATCTGTTAATTCCTTGAGGTATTTATTAAATTCATCTGGCTTATTTTCAAGTTCGGGAAATACTTCTTCAATAATTGATGCTAATTTTGTAGTTTCTTCGTTGAGAAAATTAGTAACTTTTTGTCTAATATCTTTTCTGATTTTGTCACCAATTCCCACCCATTCTTCCGTTAACTTATCCCCAAGAAATTTACCCCATTGTTGAGCATCTTCTTTACCCGCAACTAAAACAGTAATTGTATTAGGGAAACCAGCGGTACTCAAACTTGTGGATGTCTTTTCGTCAAACCGATTCGCGGGAATTTTACCATCCTGTATCTTTGCAAAAGATTCTGCGAAGTCGGGATACTGATTAATAATCAAAGCATCGATAATTTCCTGATTCCACAGCGACGGAACAATAACCGCATCGGGACCAAGTTTATCTGCAATATGCCAGCATAACTTGCTGCTGAGGTAGTGAAGTAAATAGGAACCAGCCCAAAAATCCAGAAATTTCCGCGAAGACTTGATAAAATCCTGTACCGGAGAGAAAGAAAATAATAATAAATAAGGAGTTTGCGGTTTATCTCCATTTTCCCAAGATTCAGGAAACATCGCACCCGTCAAAGCCGAAACCGCACTTTGATGACTGTGTAGCGGACAGTCGGGTAAAACCGTATGTGCGGGAAATAGCAGCGCATCCTGTTGTTGATTTGCGAAAAGTTCGGGATAGAATCGCCAAAACCACCAAAATACTTTTTTAGCTTCTGGTTCGTTCTTTATTAAATCGATATTCGGTTGATTTTCTAGCTTCAGTGGAATTATCTGCTGTTTTTGACCGCTAATTGGATGACAAGCTGTAACTTCTTCCGAATTTTCTTTATTATCCAGAGACTTAAGATTAAAATGGTCGCTTGAAGAAGCAATATCTTGTGCTTGTTTACCTTGCTCCCCTTGCTCCCCTTGCTCCCACCACTGCTGAAGTTCATCTAAGTTGGGTTGGATACAGGCTAGTTGTGAAGCGATACTATTACCCCAGTCGGGTGATTTAGGCGATCGCAATATTGCATATAACTTACGTTGGTAAAAATTCATACTATTATTAGAATTACTATA
>JBARZF010000746.1:0-8950 GCA_049649675.1 Rivularia sp. (in: cyanobacteria)
AACTTATGGAAAAAGATTTTTATCTGCAATACGCATCTGTAGAAGATAAACATTGGTGGTTTATAGCACGCCGTCAAATATTAGAAAAAGTGATTCGTAAATTAAATTTACCAACAAATCCTCAAATCTTAGAAGCCGGTTGTGGTACAGGTGGTAATTTACAAATGTTATCTCGTTACGGTCAAGTTTCAGCAATGGAACTAGATGAAATTGCTTGTCAACTTGCTAATCAACGTCAAGTTACTCACGTAAAACCAGGTAGTCTACCCGATAATATTCCTTTTACTTCTTATTATGATTTAATTTTGATACTGGATGTCATAGAACATCTTGATGATGATTTATCAGCATTAGAAGCTTTGTATTATAAACTAAAGCCAGGAGGTTATTTATTAGTAACAGTTCCAGCGTATAAATTTTTATGGAGCGAACACGATGAAATAAATCATCACAAACGCCGCTATCGATTAAAAGCTTTGAAAAAGGTAGTAAAAAAAGCAGGCTATGAGGTAGATTACGGTAGTTATTTTAATACTTTTTTATTCCCTCTGGTTGCAATAGTGCGTGGTTTAGCCAAACTGAAACCAAAACAGAATAATAATCAAATTAGTAGCGATTTAGTAGTACCATCAAAATCAGTTAATCAAATTTTAAAATGGTTATTTGCCAGCGAACGTTACTTGATCGATAAATTTACTCTACCTTTTGGAGTATCGGTTTTATTATTAGCAAGAAAACAGAACAGCTAATGAAAGGGAACAGGGAACTCTTAACAGGGAACTCTTAATAGGGAGTAGCAAGAATGGGGAGAGAGGGAAGATAATTCTGCTAACTGCTAACTGCTAACTGCTAACTGCTAACTGCTAACTGCTCACTGCTCACTGCTCACTGTTCACTGTTCACTGTTCACTGCTAACTGCTAACTGACTCAATATGACTCAACCAACAGTTTCTATAATTATCCCGATTTATAACGAGGAAGAAAACATTCCCGAACTTTATCATCGCTTGCAAAGTGTTATTGAACAGCTAGATGGTGAAGCTGAATTGATTTTTATTGATGATGGTAGTCGGGATAATTCTTTGAATTTAGTGCGTGAGATTTATGAGCGAGATTATCGCATTAAATACATCAGTTTAGCTCGTAACTTTGGTCATCAAATAGCTGTAACGGCTGGTTTAAATAATGTTAGAGGTAAAGCAATAGTTGTAATGGATGCCGATTTACAAGATCCGCCAGAACTAGTTTTACCAATGATTGAGAAATGGCAGCAAGGCTATCAAGTAGTTTATGCCCAACGTCTTTCTCGTAAAAAAGAAAGTGCATTAAAGCGATTTACAGCCTATGCTTTTTATCGAATTTTAAGACGTTTAGCTGACGTAAATATACCTCCGGATACTGGTGATTTCTGTTTGATGGATAGGGAGATAGTAGATATTTTAAATGCCATGCCCGAACGCAATCGTTATATACGCGGTTTGCGTGCTTGGGTAGGTTTCCGCCAAACAGCAATACCATTTGAAAGAGATCCGCGTTTCGCTGGCAAAGTAAAATATTCTTTTGCTAAATCTTGGGCATTAGCTATTAATGGAATTATTTCCTTTTCAAGAGTTCCTTTGAAGCTAGCTACTTATTTAGGAATGCTCTCAGCAGCAGCAGCCTTATTAATGATATTGTTAGTTTTATATTGGCGTTTATTTGACCCTGCTTCTCCTTTAATTGGCTACACATTAATTACAATTGCACTGTTTTTCTTAGGTTCGGTACAGTTATTTTGTATAGGTATTTTAGGCGAATATATTGGTCGTATTTACGAAGAAGTTAAAGGACGACCAATTTACACTGTAAAAGAAATGAGAGGAGTTACGAGTAAAGAAAGAGTTAGCAGTTAATAATTAATAATTGGTAATTGATAATTGGTAATTGGTAATTGGTAATTGATAATTGAAATTGATAACTGTTTACTGTTCCCCATGCCCTATTTCCAATATTTATCCAAAATCCAAAATCTAAAATCTAAAATCTAAAATCCAAAATTCATATGTCTTGGCAAGAATTTTGTTTGCTTCTTCTGTCGGTTTCTGCAAGCGTAACGGGACAATTATTTTTAAAAATAGGTGCGGGAAAGTTAGGTAGAGTTGATGCAACAAATGCTCTAAAACAAATTTTGGGTATTATTACAACCCCTGAACTATTGATGGGTTTAGGTTGTTATGGTGTCGGTGCTGTTGTTTATATTCTTTTACTAACTAGGGTTAATTTAAGTGTAGCAGGGCCTTCGGCTTCTTTAGTTTACGTTTTTTCTGTGTTGCTGGGCTACTTTATTTTTAAAGAATCTATTCCTTTGATGCGTCTTGCTGGTTTAAGTTTGATTGTTTGTGGCGTGATATTAGTGGTTTGGCAGAAGTGAGAAGAATTTGGTCATCGGTAATTGGTAATTGGTAATTGGGAACAGTAATTTAGACAAATTAATTAAGCTCCTGCCTTTTAAGCAGGTGATAATTTAAAATACTCTAATCAAATAAATCTTTATTTGAAACCTTAAATTGCAAATCCAAAATCTAAAATCCAAAATCGAATGGCTCAATCTAAAATTTTAGATAACGGTTTCTTTTTTGCTACAACTATGTGGCTACTCAGCCGAGCAGTAATAATTGTAGCAATGTTATTAATTGCTCCTTTACTTCCCATTGCCGAAAATGCTCAAGCTCCTACTTTTGGCTGGGATGTTTTCTATGCTTGGGATAGCATCTGGTATCACCGAATTGTTGTTGTTGGTTACGAATTTATCAATGATGGTAATCAGTATTCTGTAGCTTTTTTTCCACTTTTACCAATGCTCGCTCGTACAATTATGTACTTCGGCTTGCCTTTTAAAATGGCAGCCACCTTAATAAATAATGCGGCGTTTTTAGGTGCTTTAACTGTTCTCTATTATTGGGTAAAAGAAAGTCATGGTACTAGTGCTGCTCGCTGGAGTACTGCTGTTTTAGCCTGGTGTCCTTATTCTCTTTACGGAAGCGTTATTTATACTGAAGGATTATTTTTATTATTTAGTACTGCTGCTTTACGTGCTTTCGATAAAAAGCAACATTTATGGGCAGCAATTTGGGGAATTTTATCTACAGCAACTAGAATCACTGGAGTTATGTTAATTCCAGCTTTTTTATTTGTTGCTTGGAAACAACGTAGGGATGCAAAAGCTTATGTTGCTAGTTTCGCTGTTGGCATTGGTGCTTTTCTTTTTAGTTTGTATTGTCTAATTAAATTTGGCGATGCTTTAGCATTTGTCCACGTACAAAAAGGTTGGCGAGATTCTACGGGATTTGCTTGGCAAGGTTGGTGGAATATGCTAATGCAAATTATTCTAAGTTCTCCGTTATTATTTGGATTAATTGTTGTCAGTGGTTTTTTACTATGGCGCTTTCGTCAACAATTATCTGATATTAAGCTACGCAGTTTATTTTATTTTTTATGGTTGTTGTTATGGTTGGGTATAGGTGAACCTTTGTGGTTAACAGCAGGAAATCCATTTGGAAAAATTCCTTTAGTTAAGATAGTCATCATCTTTGGTGGAATTTATTTATTATGGTATTCGCGAGCCAAAATTCCTTTAACTGCTGCGGTTTACGGTTTCTTTTCATACGCTTTAATACTTAATACCGGACTTACGGCTTCTGTAGAGCGCTATGCTTATGGTATTGTCTCCTTGTCGTTTGCACTAGGGTTATGTCTCGATCGCGATCGCAATTGGGGATATGCCATCTTAGGGTTTTTTGCAGTTATTTTAGCTAGTTTAGCCGTACAGTTTGCCCAAAATCAGTGGGTAGCGTGAAAAATCCGATTATAAATAAAAATCTAATTCGCTTATCAAAAGTGATGTTTTGTTATATACTTTTCAGTGTGTATCTATATAGCGGGTTACTAACGATAGGGATATAGCTTTAATTTACTCAAAAGCAGACGCATCCAAACTTGTTTTAAGTCAAAGCAAAATTAGGGTTTAGCTGTCGTTTTGACTTTAACGAGTGTCATCTTGATGTTTGATAAGCGTGAAGACGGAAAATTACGATCGCACAGTCACGCAGTGCTAGCAGACATTTTTTTAACTAAGTAAATACAATCCTGTTATTAGAAGTTATATATCCACTCTTAAATTCTGGTATCCCAAATTGTTGCGATCGCATTAAATTCTTCTGATAAATAAAATCCTATATGTACTTTCTATTACAAGAATACTGACTTTAAAATGCTTAAATAAGCTTATATTAAACCGCAATTCTATAGAGATATTTTTCAGTATTGATAATTTCAGTGTTTTTACTGTCTGCATTTACATATCTATTTGTCATTATTATTATGTTACAATTCTGACTTTATATAAATAGTTGTAAATGTATAAAATAATTATTTATCATCTTTTAATATCGGTAGATAATTAATCGGTTAAATACATATAAATACATAAATAGTTAGTACCTATGTATTTTATATAATCGCAGTAAATAATAAAAGCTTTAAACCTGAATAGCTTTGCGAGCATCTAGATTGGACGTTAGCTTATCTTTTAACTAGATGAAACCAAATTATCTCGCATAGCGTCTTGTGAGAATGCGCTCGTTTACAAAGCAAGGATTATTTGGTGAAAATTTTAACCTTTAAATGGACAAATTATTCCTAAAGGTTAAAATGAACCAAAGTAATAGTTAAAATTATACTTAATGTGTAGTGTATCTGCTTATTGATAGCTGTAACAAATTTTAGTTAATTAAATCTTAAAGTTAGACTTGAGTTAGCAAAATCCATCCGCCTCTAAAGGCGAACTTTTCTTAACAATGAGTTTAATTTTTCAGGATTATTAGAGATCGATCGGGTAACAAGGAAATAGAGCAATTGTGTTATAACTTACCGTCATATCCGTGAATGACGGTTTGGTCATGAAGGAGCCGTGTCTGGTGGAAAATAAGAAGTCGTCAGCTTTACCTCAAGGAATATTAATCGCCCTTACTGCCTTATGTGGTAGTTTTGCACTTGGATTTATGTTACCTGTTAATCGGGATGCTACCAATGCAACCAGTAGACAGCAAGTAAAAAGCGAAAACACCAAAGCCACATCTGTTTCGCTATCTCGTGTCAAAGATTTTAAAGGTGCCATGCTTGCGACTTGGGAACAAGAAGCAATATCTAAAGGTGTGTTTCATACAGTACCAAAAAGCTTTCGTGGGAAAACACTAAAGCAAGCAAAACTTGGTGCAAACGATAAATTAATTGCTCTGACTTTTGATGATGGCCCTTGGCCGGGATATACTGCCCAGATATTGGAAATATTGAAAAAAAATAAGATAAAAGCGACGTTTTTTGTTGTCGGACAAGTACTACAAAGACATCCCGATTTAGCAAAACGAATAGTAGCTGAAGGTCACATCATCGGTAATCATACTTGGAATCATTGGTATCATTTTTTCAATAAAAAAGCCGCAGCTTTAGAAATTGACCGTACTTCAGACCTGATTTATAAAACCACAGGTACGAAAACTACCTTATTTCGTCCTCCCGGTGGAATGTTGCATAATGGTTTAGCTGACTATGCAAAAAGTAAAGATTACACCGTAATCATGTGGTCTGCTGATTCTATTGACTATGCACTTCCTTCACCTCCGACTTTGGTAAACCGAGTTGTAAGGCAAGCAAGTCCGGGTGGTATCGTACTGTTGCATGATGGTGGTGGCCCTCGTAAAAACACTGTTGCTGCTTTACCAACGATGATAAGCAAATTGAAAAAGAAAGGTTATCGTTTCGTAACTATTCCAGAATTGCTGGAGTATGAAGAAAAGCAGAAAAAGACGACGGTAACGGCACAAAATAAGAAATAGTTGTTAGTCGTTAGTTGCTAGTCGTTATTTGCTATTAACCTCTTATCAATGCCTAAGTTAGAATCCCTATTAATTGATTTTCACATACATAATTAAGTGTTCATGGTTAATAAATGAAAGGGTACGGCAATATTCGCCGTACCCTTATTAATTTTATTTGTAGGTTTTATCGCAGCCCACCGGGGAATGCAATTCCCTGTCGAATCGAGCATTAGTAGTGGGAGCATCTTGCTCCCTATATTAGTTAGCTATTAGTTATCAGCGACTAACCACTAACCACTAACCACTAACCACTAACAACTAACAACTAACCACTAACCACTAACAACTAAACCTTACTCAACTGCTTTTCTCCTTCTGAGGCTTGAGCAGAATCAGCTTCAGAAGGCGGTACCAACTGCCAGAATTTTGGTAGGAATTCTTGCCAGTTATCCAAAATCATTTTCGCTTTAGTCGATTTGGTACGTTCAAAATGAGCGGTTATCAAATCTTTGAGTTGCTTTTCTCCTGCTTCTGTTGCTACTCGTTGGATATTCACGATTTCGGGATTAATTAATTGGGGGAAATTACCTTCTTCATCTAGGAAATATCCCAATCCACCAGTCATTCCAGCACCAACGTTACGCCCAACTTGACCTAAGACTACAATTACACCGCCAGTCATGTATTCGCAACAGTGATCCCCGGCTCCTTCAATTACTGCCGAACTTGAAGAGTTACGCACCCCAAAACGTTCGCCAGCTTTACCTGTAGCAAATAACATTCCCCCAGTTGCACCGTAAAGGCAGGTGTTACCAATTATAGTGTTTTGTGAAGGATCGTAGGTTGCCATGCTGGGTGGTTTAATAATGATTTCACCACCGTTCATTCCTTTACCGACGTAATCGTTGGCTTCTCCCATCAATGTCAGTTTCATGCCGTTGAGCAGAAAAGCACCAAAGCTTTGTCCGACGCTTCCGGTAAAGTTAAGGTTAATTTGACCTTTGAAACCAGTGTCGCCGTATTTGGATGCAATTACCCCAGCAATGCGCGAACCTATGGTTCTATTTGTGTTAACTGCATGAACTGTTTTATTTATCTCGGAATGTCCGTTAATAGCGTTTTGAATTTCAGCATCCGCTAATAAATCATCATCGAGTACCGCACCGTTGCTGTGAACTGCTTCGTGTTGCAACCAGCTACGATTTTCTGATGTGTCGGGTAATTTCAACAAACAATCAAGATTTAATGCCCGCGTCTTAGTTAATTCAACACCTTCACGCATTTTCATCAAGTCAGCACGTCCGATTACTTCCGATAGACTTCGATAACCAAATCTTGCTAACAGACTGCGTACTTCTTCAGCAATAAAGTAGAAGAAATTAACAACTTTTTCTGGGGTTCCAGGAAAGCGTTTTCGCAATTCTTCCTTCTGGGAAGCAACACCTACAGGACAGTTATTTGTATGACATATCCGCGCCATAATACAACCTTCGGCAATCATGGCAATGGAACCAAAACCAAATTCTTCGGCTCCCATCATTGCTCCCATCAAAATGTCCCAACCGCTCTTTAAACCGCCATCTACGCGCAATATCACTCGATCGCGCAGGCTATTTTCCATCAAGACTCGATGTACTTCGCTTAAACCGAGTTCCCACGGCGAACCGGCGTGTTTAATAGAACTTAGAGGTGATGCTCCCGTACCGCCATCATGACCGGAAATCTGGATAATATCGGCGTTGGCTTTAGCTACACCCGCAGCAATGGTTCCAATACCGATTTCTGATACCAGTTTCACCGAAACTTGAGCTTTAGGATTAATTTGATGTAAATCAAAAATTAACTGCGCTAAATCTTCAATCGAATAGATGTCATGGTGGGGAGGTGGAGAAATTAAAGTTACTCCAGGTTTGGAACGCCTTAAACCAGCAATATATTCGCTAACTTTTTTACCCGGTAACTGTCCCCCTTCTCCTGGTTTCGCACCTTGAGCCATCTTGATTTCAATTTGCTTGGCGCTCATTAGGTACTGAGGAGTTACTCCAAAGCGTCCCGATGCAACTTGCTTGATGGCACTCGAAGCAGTATCGCCGTTACGCAAACCATTTAAATGAGGTAAAGTTGCCGAATTACCCGTTTCATTAACATCATTTAAAGTTTTGAAACGTACCGGATCTTCACCACCCTCTCCAGAATTAGACTTACCGCCAAAACGATTCATGGCGATCGCCAGTGTTTCGTGTGCTTCTCGTGACAATGCTCCTAGTGACATTCCCCCAGTACAGAAACGCTTAACTATTTCGCTGACTGGCTCTACTTCTTCAATCGAAATCGGCTCTCTATCGCTTTGGAAGTCGAGCAAATCGCGTAATGCGGTTATCGGTCTACCTTGCAAATGCTTTTGGTAAACTTCATAGTGGTCGTGATTTTTACTTTCTACAGCCTGGTGCAGCGCCTTCGCCATTTCCGGACTGTTCATATGGTATTCGCCACCGCGACGATACTGAACGAAACCTAAATTTTCTAATTTTTTGAGGTTTAATTCGGGGAAGGCTTTGCAGTGGATGGATAAAACTTCTGATTGCAATTCGCTAAGATTAATTCCACCAATCCGGGAAGTGGTACCGTAAAATCCTAAATCCAATAAATCTCTACCAATACCAATAGCTTCAAAAATTTGCGCTCCTTGGTAACTTGTCAGCAGCGAAATTCCCATTTTAGAAAGGATTTTCAGCAAACCGTTTTCTACAGCTTTGGTGTAATTAGCTAATGATTGCTCCAAACTTACAGATGCGATTTTACCGCGCTGCATAAACTGCTGTGTTTTAGGATCGAACCACCAGCTACGCAAAGTGTCTAAAGCCATATAGGGACAAATCGCAGCCGCACCAAAACCAATCAAACAAGCGAAATGATGAGTACTCCAACATTGAGCAGTATTCACCACCAAAGAAGCATTCATTCGCAATCCTTCATGGATTAAATGGTGGTGTACCGCACCAACAGCCAATAAAGGAGGAATATAAGTATTTTCTGCGTTTATTGCTCCATAATCTTCCCATTCCTGGGAATTCTGAGCAACTTTATCGCTCAA
>JBARZF010000747.1:0-7951 GCA_049649675.1 Rivularia sp. (in: cyanobacteria)
GTTGATTTTGGCGAAAAAGATGATTATTTAGTAACTCTCGATCCCATTGATGGTACAAAGTTCTATATAGATGGACATTCTAATTATCAAATTATTCTTAGTATTCTGAATACAGATGATTATGAAGCCGTAATTGCTATTTCCCCCAGCGAAAAGGTTTATTATTACGCTCTGAGAAATCAAGGTGCTTTTAAAGGTACTTTAGAAATGAATTTGGACGAATGCACTCCATTAAAAGTAGATTCCACAGCTAAACCTACTATCTTATTAGGTACGGCGATGAGTTCCCTAACAACTTCATTAAAAGATAAATACAAAATCATTAATGCAGTCGAAGATTATTCTAGCTCAGTTCAAATGCCCAATCTTAACGGTATTTTAAGTGGCGATCTAAGTGGGGCTGTTAAAAAATTTGGTCAGTTTATTGATGGTGCAGCTTTAGCTTTTCTTGCCAGAGAAGCAGGTTGCAAGGTGACAAATTTGGAAGGTTCTGCTTTACCTCCATTGAATACTTGCGAGGATTATAAATTACCAGGATTAATCATCGCAACTTCTGAATCCGTTCATCAAGATTTACTCAAAGCTGTTCGTAATGATTACTTAAATTAAAAATCAAAAATCAAAAATCAAAAATCAAAAATTAATCTCATAACTACTATATACCTTCATGTATCTGGCGATCGCGGCGGAAGGTTTATCTATAGTATTTATTTGTAAAATACATACAAATAGGTATCTGTCAACCGTAGCTAAAATAGCTTTGACTGTTTATATTAAGTTAACCGTAAAACCTATTTTCGCTTTAACTAAATCAACGGCTCTACAAGGGTTCTAAGTTAGCTGAAATTTGTAGTTATACGTCGCCATAGATTATCAATTTACCGCAACCTGAAACCCTTGTCAACTCGTAACCACGATTTTAAAATGTCAGGGAATTTTGACCAAATTTACAGTTTTAGCTTTTGTTATTCTTATCAATGACAAGAATAATATTTACATTACCAATCCTACTGTTTATTTGATTGCCTCAAAATTATTAGAGTCATATAATTACGCAAACAAGATTCTGTTATACGGGAATATCGAAATATAGATGATCGAATATAAAGGTTTTTTCAAAGTCGTTTTGAACAACTTCTATATATATAAGGTGGAAGATGATTTAAACAAAGCTGTATTTTGATGGTATTTCAAGAACAATTTTTTGATCCTTATTTACCACAAGTTTGATTGCATCTACCAACTTGCGCCCAAATTTGCCTATCGGATAAATTTGAATTCGGGTTGCTTAAAGGTTTTACTCGCAAGATAATTAACTCTTGGTTGGGTTTGAGCTTACCGCTATATGTTGGCAGACTAGAATTATACGAATTTTTGACATTTTTCCACAAATCAATAGTCTTATCAACAGTTACTAAAGCTCCCTTAGATGGAACTAAAGAGGAATTAATATTAGAATTACGTAAATAATTTGAAGTGCTGTCGGCTATGCCTACGCGAATCCAACCAATAGGAGATATATTTTGCGTTGAGACAAAAGTTTGACTCGTTTGTAATGAAGGAATCTCTACTAAATTTGATAGTTTAGGAAGAAAAATTCCTCCAACAGCAAAAATCATCAGAGGAGTAGCAAAAGCGATCGCACTTCCATTTTTTTTCCTAGAACCTCTTTTGGATCTCCTTGATGAAGAAGAAAAAGCTGTACCTGCCATATTAAAAACGGATACCATCCCAGACATCATACCGGATGCGATTTGTTGAAGAGGTAATTTGATTGGAAATGGAAAACTATTAATATCTTTTACTGCTTCGCGAATACCTTCTGCGATACTCATGAATGCGTTATCATATGGCTTCCAATTGGTGACGGGTTTTTCGTTTTGAGGTAAGGCTTTGATATTAGGAAATGCCGATCTCCAAGAATCTTCCACTGGACGAAGTAGAACAGGAATCACGCGAGCTTTTCGAGACTTATGTCTTTCCATAGCTGATTTGGCTACAATATTCCAGTTGTCATCCGAAGCAATGAAGTCAGAACTAATTAACGGCAAAATTATATTAGCTTCATCTAACTGCCTATTAATTTCAGTTGTAATGTCTTTCCCCGCAGCAATCATACTTTTGTGCCAGGTATCTATAATCCCTTGACGGTTTAAATGTTTCAGGTGCTTTTCTAATTCTTCGAGAAGTTTTTTATCTTTATCAGCATCAGAGCAAAAATATACTACTTTAATAGTCTTGGTAGAAGGCATTGAGGTTAGCACCTATAAAATTAAACGTAATATTTACAACTTCATCGCAAATTATTTAGTTTTCGCATAGATTGCTATTTCCGTTTTATTTAGATAGGGATTTTAAGTTAGGTTTTCAACTGCTTCCTTTATCCCTTGAGCAATACTTACAAAAGCTTCATCTCGATTTCCCCATTTAGTAACGGGTTTACCATCTTTAGGAAGAGGTTGAAGCTTGCCAAAAGTTGCGCTTTGCCAATCATCAACGGGTTTTAAAATTACAGGGATAACGCAAGCTTCTTTGGCTTCATGTCTTTCCATTGCCCGCTTTAATTCAACATCCCAGCAATAATCAGAAGCTATAAAAGCTGAACTAATCAGTAGTAAAATTACCCGCGCTGTATTTAAGTGAATGTCTATATCATTTTTCCATTCTTTTCCCGCTCCGATTTTGCGATCGTGCCAACCTGTAATAACTCCTTGTCGCTTCAAAATGCTAAGGTGTTTTTCTAGTTCATTTCGGAGTTTCTCATCTTCCCTAGCATAAGAGAAAAATACCTCAATACTTTTATTGGGTATCTTAGACATAGGTTTGTTCGCAGTTGGAGGCAAATCTTGAGAAACACGAGAATTAATATTAGTAGTATTTAAATTAGGTTTTTTTTTAATAGTTGGTGTAAGCTCCTCTGCGATACCTTCAAGCTGAATCGCATTAACACCAAATCGATAGGCGACCTCAACCTTTCGTCCTGCACCTAAAGCGTCATAAAAACCTACCGCAAATTTAATTGCGGCAGTATCCCCAATTGCCTGCTTCATTCCAATTACATAATCAATGTGTTGTACAATTGCCTCTGCTTGTTTGGATGAATAACAAGCATTAAGCAGTACGCATTCCACCCGATCCATAAATAGCTCAAAAAGTCCAGCAATTGCTTCTGGCTTGACTAATTTCATTTGCCCATTTACGTCCTCCAAAACCAATCCACCATCGGCTTCACCATGTCCGCAAAAATGGACTATTTGCGGATCGAAGTCCAATATAGCTCGACGAATATCGTCCGAACGTACTGCCCACCTAGAATCTATAACAAATTTTTCGCGTTCTTTTGAGCGTCGTAAACCTTCTGCAATCTCGCGAACTTCCTCATCCAGCCTCAATTTAGTACTATTTTTTGGATTTGCTGCCAGAATCAAAATTCTTGTAATAGGAGTATCGCCGCTCATGCAATAATTCAGTAAATTTACGATTGTTGAATATCATAAATTTTATCAGTTTATGACTATAAAAGTTGAAAGCTATCGTTATAAATATTTGCAGTCGAAGAGAAAATAAGCTATCTTATCTCACCAGCGCTTTAATTCCTTCATTTACAACCATAAACTTGTATTTCACCAATGATATAAGAATTTAAATTAAATCAGAAAAATTTCGATTGTACGGGAATATCGAACGATAGATGATCGAATATGAAGGGATTTTCAAAGTCGTTTTGAACAACTTCTATATATATAAGGCGGAAGGTTATTTAAACAAAGCTGTATTTTGGCGATGATATTAGAATTTAAATTAAATAATCTAGATTTCGATTGTACGGGAATATCGAACGATAGATGATCGAATATGAAGGGATTTTCAAAGTCGTTTCAAACAACTTCTAGAGCCCTACTGAAAAAGTCCAGACTAAAGAAACAGTAGTTTTATTGTCGTGGTTTCTCGATTTACCCAGCGATCGCCAATCATTTTCGGGAAAAAGGTTTGAAACCATTATTTATCACACCTTTCATTTTTATTCTTATTTAAATAAAACTTTATTTCAATTGTACGGGAATATCGAACGATAGATGATCGAATATGAAGGGATTTTCAAAGTCGTTTCAAACAACTTCTATATATTAATGGTGGAAGATGATATCATAATTTAAATTAAATAATCTAGATTTCGCTTGTACGGGAATATCGAACGATAGATGAGCGAATATGAAGGAGTTTTCAAAGTCGTTTCAAACAACTTTGAGTAAATTAAATTATAGAAGATAATTATAGTTGTTGATTAAGCTCTTCATAAACCAACTGCGTCAATTTATCAGCAGCACCAGTTTCACCTCTGGCATTTCTCAACTTAGCACGTATATCAGCTAATTTTTGGGAATTTTGTAAATAATCTATGGCAATATCAGCGACTTCAGAGGGTTTTAATTTTCCTACCAATTCTGGAACAATTTCCTTTTGCGCCCATATATTTGGCCATGCTAACAAACCTTTGCGTTTAAGAAAATAGGAATTTATTAACTTAGCGAAACTAGTACCGACAAAAGGTAAATTAGCGAGTAATCCGGGAATACCATCCCAAGAGCGCATTGCATCCAATTGTTGGGTAGGGAGTAAAACAATCATTGGTACAGCTAAAGAACCAAGTTCGGCAGTGTTTGCACCGACAGTAGTTAAACAAAGACTGCATTTTGATAGCATATCATAAGCAGGGTGTTCTAAAGATAGTTTTATTTGTAAACCCGTTGCAGTTTCTAAATAAGGTTTTTCTGAATTTGTATTTATTAACTTTGCCGATGTATTTTCAAAATATTGTGACATCGGATTTTGTTGTGCATCAGCGAAACTAGCCAAAGTTTGTAAATCCAAAGTTGGAGCTACAGGGATGAAGAATTTAGTTTGAGGAAATTTGTTGTGGATATGTTGAGCGATCGCCAAACTCAAAGGTACACCCTGAGCAAGTTTCGCTGCTTTAGAACCCGGTAAGATTCCAATTAAATCTACCCCCTCTACCCCCTCTACCCCCTCTCTCACGGAAGCTTCAGCCATTAAATCACCGACAACGGTAAATTTGTCAATATACTTAGGGCTGACTTTCGCCATAACTTCGGGCTTCATGACTCCGAATTTATTAATTAAAGAATGCCATCGAGCTTCCCATTCAGCGTAAATTACAGTACGATATCCCAACCTTTTACCAATTACGACGGTAAAAAATTGATCGCCACCCAAGAATAGTACAACACCTTTTCCTCTCCAATCCCAATTATCAACGGTTTTTCCAGTTAATAGAAAAGGAAAGAAATTTTTTGCAGATTGAACTCTATCAACTTCTGGATAAGAAAGAGCAATATCGGCTTCCTTACCGCTAGCATTGGCACAAGGGGATAAAACAACGGAAATTCTGACTTTATCTCGGTCATTACCAAGTTTTTCTCTTAATGATTTTACTACAGGACGTACCCAAGTTGTGATTTCACCGGGGCCATTGGAAAGAATAAGAATATCAAACATCTTTTTCAGTGAGCAGTGAGCAGTGAGCAGTTATCAGTAATAATATTCTTTTATTTGTAGGGTGTGTGACGCTGCGAGATATCTTGAACGTAGTTATAAGGCAGTTTATAGCCTCACGCACCAACAATACGATAGTAATAATGATGTAATTTCTTAAATCATTTATCCTGAAAATACAAGATACATTTTAACTAAATTGAAATTTGATAATGCCTTATGATAATTTCTCACTTTCCAGAGTCAAACGTGAATTTAATTTAACCACAGTTGAAAACGAACGCTTTATACCACAAATTGTACCAATAGAACCCAGCTTTTATCTTAAAGAAGCCTTGAGTGAAGGATTACCAGTTGCGATCGCAACTGGCTCTGAAAAAGCGCGATCGGAATTAATTATCAGTCCGATTTTGGTAGAAGTACGAAAAATCCTAGAACGAAAAGTCAGCTTTTTTTCTGGAGAAGATTTTACCGTTGCTCCGGAGTTGGATTTAACAGGAGTTTGCGATTTTTTAATAAGTCGCTCTGCCGAACAAGTTTTTATTGAAGCACCAGCAGTGGTAATTATAGAAGCAAAAAAAGGAGATTTAAAACCGGGATTGGGACAATGTGCGGCCGAGATGGTAGCAGCACAGATGTTTAATCAGCAGAATAAGATTCCGATTACTACAATTTATGGAAGCGTAACTAGTGGTACTGCTTGGAGATTTTTGAAATTACAAGGAAATATATTAAATATTGATTTACAGGATTATCCTGTTCCTCCGGTGGAGATGATTTTGGGGATGTTGGTTTGGATGGTGAGGGAAGGTTAAGGAGGGGGAGAGGGGGAAGAGTTTTTAAACGCAAAGTGACGCTGAGGTAAGCGCAGAGGAGCGCTGAGTTTTTCTATTATATTGGTTTATCTCTATGTAAACGGAAAATAAAAATTAACTACCGCTACCTTACTCGTTGGTGTCGGGAATTGAACTACCGTTGCGCTTTCTTCTATTGCTTCCAAGAGGGGCTACTAAATTGATTCGTTTATATTTTAGATGCTAAAAGCCCACCTCTACGCCGCTGCGCTAATTGAAGAATAGTTCAATTCTGAAGTAAAAAAAATTCTATCGGATAAATACTAGATATATTTGATAAATTTGGTCTTCGGGTTTAAATGGTTTGGTTAAGAATTTAATCACGTCTGAATCAACTTAGTATTGATACCAATCCAATCACCAGTTTCAATCTTACCAATTATATATACATCAACCTCAACATCACTCAACCAATAAATTTTTATATCATTGAAACGAGTTTTGATTATATTAGATAGTCTTTTATTCGTCTCTTCTCTTTCAGGAAAATCTTTATTTTGATAATCATCATTATTTTCGCCAAAAAAGCCTTCTCTACCAAAAGCTCGTTCGTAATTTGAGAAAAAACGCATCATATTGGAAGATTTCAAAAGATTATGGAGTAAATTATTTCTCGTTTCCGCAATCTCCCAAGCTACACCTTCTAAAGCCCACTCAAAATTTTCATTAAAAACATCTACTGTTTCTAAATTTTGCAAAGCAGATTTTAATGATTGATATTCGATTTTATCGGATGCGTTATCTTGTATCCTACCGATTTCTTCTTCACCACCTCTTTCTATATCAAAAAGAGGACATATACCAATCCAATCTCCTGCTTCTGTATTTCCAATCAAGATAGGAATCGGTTGATAATCAAATAATCCACCAACTTCCAAATAAAAATATTCTCGATTATCAATATGTTGCTTGATATCCTGAAGAATAAAGCTGAATTCTTCGATATTAAATTTACCTTCCAATAAATCAATTGAATCAACTTCTACCAGAAAATCCGCAGCTTCTAAAAATTTTTCTAAAGTAAAATCACCTCTCGATGCAGTATCCCATATAAAAATTTCATAATTAGAAAAACCTTCAGAGTTATACCTGTGATGAAATCCTCTTGTTAAATTTCTAAGCTCTGTAAGCAATTCTGTATGAGTATTTTTTGATTCATCGACTAAAAATGAATGATGACTCGCTAAATTTAAAGCTGCTTCTATATTTGAACCAATTACATTAGCATCAGTCAAATTGGTATAGCTTAAATCTGTATTAGTTAGAATCGCATTTGTTAAATTCGCTTCTTTTAAATCAGCATCACTTAAATCAGCTTCAGATAAATCAGCATTACATAATTGAGCATAATTCAAATTAACATTAATCAATTTAGCTCCACGTAAATTTGCTTCATATAAACTAATATTACTTAAATCCGCATCCCTAATTTCAATACCCGAAAAATCCCTTTCCCCATCTTCATACCTTCTCAAAAATTCTCCCACATCCATAAAACTTACACCCTTAAAAACCCTACCTTTATAACCCACAACACCAAAATCTCTCTCTTACCTCTTAACCCCTCTGCGCTAACCTCAGCG
>JBARZF010000748.1:0-6966 GCA_049649675.1 Rivularia sp. (in: cyanobacteria)
GCTTCACTTGCACTACCTCCCGACATCAGCAGAGAATAAACTTCCTCTACTACCTTATAAAGAGAGCGGCGTACCGTTTCCACTCCTCCTTTACCTTGAAGAGAGCTACCAGCCCCACCGTGAATAATTAATTTAGGTTGCACTCTTAGATTCATTTTTATTAGTTTTGTGTAAGTCTTATCGGGATTTATTGACAATTAACAATTAATAAGAAGACAAAAAGGTTAATTACTTTCTCCTTCTACTTGTTCTTAGAGATATCGAGAATCAATATTTACAATTATCTCAGTTTGCAGCACTTAATTTTCACTATCTTTATTAGCATCCGAACGCCGACGACGGCAACGCTCAGAACAATATTTTACGTCATCCCAGCAATCTGCCCATTTTTTGCGCCAAGTAAAAGGACGCTGACACACCGGACACATTTTGGATGGTAAATCCGATTTAGAACGGTTACGTGCCATGAGAATTTTGCATTATCGCCACAGTTTGATTCGCTAATTATAACCAGATGGGGGGATGGGGAGAGGGGGAGATGGTAAGCCACTAAGAAAGCGCGGGTTCCCTTCGCCAGCGCGTTGCGGTGAAACACTTGCGGTGGACGGAGAGAAGAACGGAAGGCGGGGTTCCCCCGCTTAAAGAAACTTCGGGGTTCCCCGGCCCCATCAAAGTGTTGTAAGCGGAGCTTTCTCGAAGAGTACCCGGAGGGGGGTTTCCCCCGTTGTAGCGACTGCCGCCGCGTTGAGAGAAGTGGCGCAACCCGGAGGGGGGACAAGGAGACAAGGAGACGAAGAAAAATAACTATTTCGCTACTCATAACTCATAACTCCGCGCCTCCTAACTCCTAACTATTCCCAATGCCCAATCCCCAATTCCCAATTCTCTATTCAATCGGTAAAAGCAAACGACTAACCACCCTACCATCTGGTAATTGATAAAAATCTAATTGTCCCATCTGTTGCTGGATCAATTTTTTGCATATTAATAAGTGCTTTATGGTTGGTTGTTCTCGTTTGGAAGGAGCAAGTATGTCTTTGACAGTATCTTGCTGTAATTCTTCTAATAATTGGGGATTAATTGTACCGTTATCTGTAATAGATACTTCTAAGATTCCTATAGCCGAACGACGACACCAAATATCGATTCTTCCGCCATCCTGAGAACGATGACAAGCTGCAATTAATAATTCGCTCAAAATTAACTCGATTTTTACAATGTCGCCACTTATGGTTATTTGTGAATTAGATATGAGAGAATCGTCAATATATGATTCCTCACCTTCGGACTTTTGTCCCAAACCATGCACTCCTACCCAAAGTTTGTGATGCTTGAGCAGTTTGTTAACTTTTTTCAAACAACCATTTATTAAACTTGCTATTGCTACCGTTTCTCGACTAAAAACAAATTGCCACTGTTCGAGCTTTAATAATGCAGTTGTTGAAGCAACAGTATTATCTAACTGTCGTAGCAATTGCTGATAGCGTGTCAAAGTTACTTGATTATCCGGAACACCCAAGTCGTGCATTTGACTCAGCAATGTTACGGTACTGTGACGAATATCTTCAAAACGCCGATGTTTATACCAATTTAACTGCTGCAATTCCTCGTTTTTTGAGTGAAGAAGTTGTGTCACTTGTTGTTGCCGACGCGACCAAGCTAATTGGTTGACAAGAGTTTCTAAAGCATCCAAAGTTTCTGGCGACCATTGACGTTGGGGGTAATCTGCCATCAATATTATGCCGGTGGGTTCATATTCGTGGCTCGTGCGTAGAGCTATAAGCAAAATTTCCCCAATTCCAGAACCGCAAAGCCATTCTGCGGTAGATTCTGGTAAATCCGAGGCGTTAAGGCTGACTAAACCCTCATTAGCGAGTGCTGAGTTGATCGCTAAATCGGTTTGGAGCGGTATAGCTGTTTCGGCAGCAACTATAAAATTATTGTTGGCAATAAACCCTGGTATAATTTGTGCAAATTCATCGCCGGGATTCCAAGATAAAAGCAAAGTTAAAGGACAGTTGAGAATTGTAGCTATTTGTTCGAGTACTACAGTTTCGGGTTGTTTTTCTGCTTCATTAACTAAGTAATCTTGTATGGGTTCGAGAATGCGTAAACTTTGCCCAAAGGTATCCCAAATTTGTTGCTGATGTTGGTTCTGTTGATAAAGTTGCCACTGACGCACAATTACTCCGAGTTGTTGAGCAACAGCTTGTACTAGCTCCTTTTCTACAGTTGTCCAAGAGCGATTGTTTTCACTGCCAATAATTAGAATCGCATTACTCATATTTTTAGGAGCGCAGTTGCTAACCAAAACCGAACGCAATCCGGCTTCTAGTAAGGAAGAGCGCCAGTTAAAAAATCGTAAATCCTCTTCTAAATTCTCTACACCTACAGCTTGTGTCGAACGCTCTAAAAGTTGTGCGTCTACTTCCTTTAATCCATCCAAAGTAAAGTTTAAAGGTTTGCGTAACACCTTTGGTGTCATGCTTTGCATATCGCCTTTCGATTGGCTTTGGTAAAAAAGGCTGTATTCATATACTTCTTGGTCGCAAAACAATAATAAAAATCGAGTTGCAGCTAATCTTTTTAAAACTTTTGCCGCACAATCATGTAAAACTTGCTCTATATTTTCATCGTTATAAATGCCTTCTACAATCTGAGTTTTAAGTTGAACGTCTTCTTGAATTTCTTGGATAGTGGTTTCCATATTTTCGGTGAGGGAAACTAAGGAAATTAACCCCGCAGCACCTTTGACAAAGTTTTTATCTACTTCCGTCCAGATACGAGGTTCTTTACCTTCCACCGCCAAAAATCCTAACAAGTCCTTTTGCCAAAGAATTGGAGCAACCAGAAGACTTCTTGCATCAAGTTGTTTGAGAAGCTTTTTAGTACTATAACTTTTGAGGGAACTACGTCCTTCTCCAATCCAAACAAGTTGATTTGCTGACAAAGCATAATAAAAATCGCTTAAATCTTCCACCGTTACGGCGGTTTGTGCTTTCTTTTGACTGGATTTACCTAAGTTCAAATATTGAGTGCTGATTCTACGCCAAAAATG
This sequence comes from Rivularia sp. (in: cyanobacteria), assembly GCA_049649675.1. Classification (GTDB taxonomy): domain Bacteria; phylum Cyanobacteriota; class Cyanobacteriia; order Cyanobacteriales; family Nostocaceae; genus Rivularia. The sequence continues at coordinate 3,059 of JBARZF010000748.1, forward strand.
ACGTTCTTGGGGATCGAACCAATAAACGTTTGTTCGAGTCGGCAGTAGGAACTGATGAGTTGCAGATACTACAGCTTCTAACCTTTGTTCCAAAGTTGCCAGATTTCTTAATTTTTCCAGCAGTCGCAGCAATACCTCGTCCGGATGCTTAGTTTGCTTGTGTTGCAAATTTATTTCAAGTCGAAAAAGTGCAGCCGCTAGTTCTCCTATTACAATCATCAAAAGTGACCTAGCTTCGCCGCCTATTAAGTAACCCCAGCGTTTAGAACCCAGCATTAACACACCCAAACAACGATCTTTGTAGCGGATGGGTAACATAATTGTTCCTTGGATATCGAACTTTGTGGCAATTTCTTGCCATCCTTCCGCTCGTTTTTCCATTCGTAAATCCGCTACACCCATCGGACGCTGCTGGATGACGACTTGTTCTAGTAAATCCCCCGGACTCAAAACTACCCGTTGTTGCAAATAACTATTTTCAGAATTACTATCCGGTGTAGCACCGCCTTTGCCGAACAATATATGATTGAGACGGTCATAAAGAGCAATCCAAATTAAAGAATAATCAAATTGCTCCTTTAAATATGAAATAGTCTTTTCAATCAGAACCTCAGCATTATCCTCTTCCCTCAAAATTTGAAGGATGCGCCCCAAAGAGAAGATTTGCTGCTCTGCGGCTGTAAATTTTTGATGCTGCCTCATCTGATTTTTGGTAAACATAGCCTGTTACCATATAAGGTGCCCAAAAAATTGCCTTAACTTTAAGTTTCAATTATTTTCAGATGGGGAGATGGGGAGATGGGGTGATGGGGAGATGGGGAGATGGGGAGATGGGGAGATGGGGTGATGGGGAGATGGGGTGAAGAATTTCTAACTACCTACTCATAATTCCTAACTCCCTACTCCTAACTAAAAACCGTAATTCTATTTTATTTTTTTAAACTAAATTGGATATTTATCAAGCTGCACTACGTCCGCTTTTATTTAATCTAATCAAAGCAGACCCCGAAAACATACATTCAAAGACTATTCGCACTTTAGAATGGTTAGGAAACAATGGCGATATGCAACCTGCAAGTTTGGTTAAAAATCGGTTGCAGCAATCGTTTTGTCTGCAAGATTCCCGCTTATCACAATCGTTGTTTGGACTCCAATTTCCCAATCCCGTAGGTTTAGCAGCCGGATTTGATAAAGATGGTGTTGCTACTCTTATGTGGTCTAGTTTGGGTTTTGGTTTCGCAGAAATTGGAACTGTAACATCACTTGCTCAACCGGGAAATCCCCGTCCCCGTTTGTTTCGCTTACCTAAGGATGAAGCCGCTCTTAACCGCATGGGTTTTAATAATTGCGGTGCAGAGGCAATGGCAGCACGTTTAACAAAACTTACTTCAAAGCCAAACCCCTTAATTCCTATCGGTATAAATTTAGGTAAATCTAAAGTAACGCCCTTAGAAGAAGCCGCTAATGATTATCGTCACAGCTTCAGCTTACTGAAAAATTACGGTGACTATTTTGTAGTAAATGTTTCTTCACCAAATACTCCAGGATTGCGAAAACTGCAAGATGCAGCCATGCTAGGTTCTATTTTGGATGCCTTACACGAAGAAAATAATTTACAAAAACCAATCCAAAAACCAATCTTTGTCAAAATTGCCCCTGATTTGGAATGGGAAGCGATCGCAGAAATTGTTTCTTTAGCTCAAAGTTATAAATTGGCAGGAATTATCGCCACCAATACAACAATCAAGCGTGAAGGATTAAATACTCAAATACTTGCTCAAACTGGTAAATCGCTATCAGAAGAAGCCGGTGGAATCAGCGGAAAACCAGTAAGAGAACGTTCTACAGAAGTAGTTCGCTATATTTGGCAACAAAGTAAAGGGGAAATTCCTATTATCGGCGTTGGTGGCATTTTTACAGCAGAAGACGCTTGGGACAAAATTACTGCTGGAGCTTGCTTAGTCCAAATTTATACCGGCTGGGTTTATCAAGGGCCAGGAATGATACGCCGTATTCTCCAAGGTTTGCTTTTGAAATTGGAACAAAACGGACTGAATTCCATTTCCGAAGCCGTCGGATTAGCGGTTAAAAATAGTTAGTTGTTAGTTGTTAGTTGTTCCCTATTCCCCATTCCCCGTTCCCTTTTTAAACAAAACAAAGGGTGCATTTGCTGTACTCAATTAAGAACCGTTACAAAATATGCACCCAAAAATTCAAAATGAAATTCTGTTAACTTGAGACTTTGGTTTCGTCTTCCACTGGGAAAAACTCCTTAGTATCCGCAGAAAAAGTCCAAGCAACTCCATCTGGATCTTTATTGCGACTCCATTCGGGGAATGCTGGATCGTCTCTACGCTTGAACACCGTACTGGAATACACTCCTAAACGTTTAGCAAGCTCAGATTGAATCAACGAACCCAAGAACAATTGTTTTTCCAGAGGCTTTACGTGTTCTGCTTGTTCTACCTGCTCTAAAGTCTCTTCTGGTAAATCCTCCTCCACATTTACTAATTCAACAACAGGTTCTTCTTCAACTTTTACCGTTGGGGGTTCGAGAAGTTCTTTGTTTAAAGTGGCAACGGGTGCATTACTAAAGTCGATTTCTGGTTCGCTACTGTCAAGGATGCTGCCCAAAGTATTAGCAGTCATAAAGCAGTAAACTTTGTTACCATCATCCGAATCAGCAATAGTAGCGCCAAATTCAGAAGCTTTAGCATCTAAGTAGCGCTTTGCCTTTCCTCCATTGAAATTACCGCGCAAAGCTAAATCCATAGGAGTAATTCTGCCGCTGTGTTCCCCGATTAACTTTTGAAAAACCGGATTCACCTGACTGCACCATTGTTGCCATCGATAGGTTCGCCACAAATTGAACCCGACAACTACGGCAAATAATCCCAGCAATACTCGCCAAGCAGAAACTAGGAAGATAATTAAAAACGAAAGTGGCAAAAGTAGGAGCAAAAAACCTTTGCCCGAGGTTTCTAGTGTTTTTTCACTCATGCCTGATTTATTGCTAATTGATTTATTTTAGGAAATATTATCATCTTGGCAAAAATTGGGACATTAATTTGTATTGCTTGTAGATTTGCTGGATTCTTTTTTGGGAAAATTGAAAAAAATTGACTTTGTTAATAGTCGTAAATTCGCCAATATTTAGCTAAAAATCCTTTATCAGCTTATATTTACAAAGTTTAAAAGAGGTTTTGCAAAAAAGTTAAGAAGATTACATTTAGGCAAAAACTGGAAAAAGAGGTAATCCACGATACAAATATATACTGAAAGCAAGTAGGTTGGGTTAAAGGCGCACGAATAGATTCATGTTTGACGAAGAGAACAGAGGTGCCGCCTTCCTAACATCCGAATTTTGATTACAACCCTAAATACATCGTTAGGTAAAACGTGTTTTTTTAAGCGTTGAAATATGACGGTGAAAACATCTTGCTAGTTTAAGAAAAAAGCACGTTAGGGGTTAATCGCAGAAATTATGAGGGGTTAGGGAGTGCGTTAACGTTAGCGAAGCGTGCCCGTACCGAAGGTCGTCCCGGAGGGACTTAGGGCATAGTGTGTCCGTCAGGATACACGTCTCGCGTAGCGAATTACAATCAGCGAGCTTTCCGGCTCGCACTACGAACCTTTATTATCCTCACCCGGCATTTTTTATGGGAACACTAAAAGCCCGCACTATAAATTCCTGAGTCAACATCTTGACATCTCATAATACATATACTACACTAATAATACAGAGCGGAAAATACAGCACTTTCTCAGTAAAACTGCCTTCTGTATTTGACTGCCGCGATATATTTTTCAATTTCGTTTAAACAAGCATTATTTACGCAAGGAAGTAATGTATTAAAAAAATAGAACTTAGTATGTAACGGGTGGCGGAAATAGTAGACGCGCTAATT
>JBARZF010000749.1:0-4356 GCA_049649675.1 Rivularia sp. (in: cyanobacteria)
ATGGAAGATTTAAATTGGGTGTTAAGAGCAGATGCTCAAGATGGGAAAGCTTATTGCTGTCGCGGGGTTGTGTATTGCAAACAAGGTAAATATCGAGAAGCAATTGCAGATTTTAATGCAGCGCTACAGTTGAACTTTCAAGATGCTGCGGTTTATCGCAATCGTGGTAAAGCCCGCTTGCAGATGGGGGATAATCAAGGGGCAATTGCTGATTTTAATCAAGCCTTAAGAATACAGCCTGAAGATGATTTGATATATGTTGCTAGAGGTAATGCTTATCAAGCGATAGGTCATTATTTGGGTGCAATTGAAGATTATAATCAAGCTTTAGAATTTAATTCGACTAGTGCGACAGCTTTCTACAATCGCGGTTTGTGTAATGTTCGCATGGAAGAAATTCCTCAAGCAATTACCGATTTTCAGAATGCAGCGAGTATTTATTGTGAAAAAGAAGATTGGGATAATTATCAGCTAGTTTTAAAAAGTTTGAAAAAAATAAATTCTCCCGCTCCTGAAACTCAAAACAATGACTATGAAAAGTTACGCTATCGGTTGTTAAGATTAGTTGGTGGGCAATGGGAAATTGCTCAAAGATTAATCGAACAAGCAAAGTTTTATTATCCCGGAATGTCGGAAGAATGGTATATTGAAACGGTTATTCATGATTTAGAAAGGGATTTGGGAAGTAATGGTAGTTGGTAATTAATAATTGGTAATTGGTCATTTTATTACCTTATTAATCATCACCTTAAAATTATAAAATTATAGATTTATTTACACATTAAAATCATAAATTCAGCCCACCTAATCAAATATTGTAGGGTGTGTGACGGCTACGATAAATTATCAAATATAAATCAAAGAATTGATATTGCCGTCACGCACCATTCCTGCTCGTTAGTAGCTAGTAGGTTGGGTTAAACAGGAAAACTAATTTAACTCGTGACGAAAAAATTAATTCCCAAAGTGTCGTAACCCAACATCAAAATTGTGGATAAATATTATGTTGGGTTACGGTTCAAAATTAGATTATTTGTGGAAAACGATATCTTTTCGTGAACCGTGAAGCTAACCTACAAATTGCTAAATCAGAAAAAACCAAAAAATTTATAATCTCATATATGAGTTACGCATTTGAAGGAGTTTTATGTGTCGTACCGTTTGAAAATATTCAATCTATTAGTTCGCAAATATCGACTCCTTTTAAATTAAAAATAAATAAAATTAATGATTGCTTATCATGTTTATCTAGAGTTAGAGATTGGGTGTTCTCTTCAGAAATGGAGTACGTAGCTAGTCAAATATCAATAATATTTTCTAAAGCTATTTTAGTTAGATATGATGATAGAGTTGGGTATAGAGAATCAATTTTGTTTCAAGAAGGTCTTCCTTTGAAAACATTTGATTTAGCAGATGAGATTTGGGTAATGCTTGATGAAAATGGGGAACCAATTGTTAATGGTCTAAAATTTAGAATAGAACAAATAGAAGACGATGATGATGAAGAGTACGAAACTATTTGTAATGCAATTCAATTAGGTTTAGAGTCACTTGGAATAAATATAGATGTTTGGAAAGAGGTTCATTCATTTATCACAAAACCCAATTGGAGATATATTAAGAGCTAGTAGTTAGTTCGTAGGTTGAGTTAGACACGAAAACTAATTTAGGTTGTAATTAAAATTTTTATTTTTAGTGTCGTAACCCAACATTACGATTGCAGATAAATCTTGTAAAAAACCTCATCATTAATGTTGGGTTACGGTTCAAATATAAATTATTCGTTTAGAACTGTAAAGGATCGTGAACCTAACCCAACCTACAAATTACCAATTACCAATTACCCATTACCCATTACCAATTACCAATCATCAACTAAAGAAACAATTTCTTGTAAATCAGTTATAAAATAATCGGCTTCCTGTTTAACTTTTTCTCTCACTGCATATCTACCAAACCCGATAAACATATCAACAACAGATTTGCTTTCCAAATCGCTGACACCATCACCTATCGCGACAATTTTGTCAGGTAAATATTTATCTCGTAAACTTTTGACAACTTCGGGTTTACCACCGGAGCGCGTAGAGGGATAATTTCTGTCAAAGTCGCGATAGCTGCCATCTTCGTTAAAATAAAGATCGACAGCTTCGATGAATTCTACATTCAAATAATCGGCTAAAGGTTTGATTGCTTGACGATAACCACCGCTTAAAATAACTGGTGTCCAACCTCGATTTTTCAAAGTTGCAATTACTTGCTTTGCTGAAGGCTCCACCGTTTCAATATATAACTTACCAACTTCCGAGACATTGGAAGCAGATGGTTGAATAATTTCTAAACGCTTTGCAAAGATACTTTCCAAAGAAATAGTACCTTCCATGGCTTCAGCAGTCATTTTTTCAATTTCTTGAGTTGCTTCCTCACCAGCAACACGGGCTAACTCATCAACTCCTTCAATGCTGCTCAAAGTACTGTCGCAATCAAAAATAATTATCTTATCGTGTTGGCTTGTCATATCTTCAAAACCTATAACCACGAGCATCTTATCAATATTTGGTTGTTGGTTGATAGTTGTTAGTGGTTAGTGGATAGTTGATAGTGGTTAGTTGAATAGGCAATGACGTTGTTTATTTTCAATTGCCCAATGCTCAATGCCCAATGCCCAATGCCAATTTCCCATTGATAATTGTTAATTGATAATTGATAATTAATAAATGCGATTTTTATCTTTATTTTTTGCTACTCTGCTTGCAGTAATCTTACTACCTATCCCGATGGTTGCTGCTGTTACTCCTGTTACTCCTGGAGACAATCTCGTTGTTGAGGGAATTCCTACAATTCCTTCAGATTTAGCTCAAAAAGTCGAACGTTATACTCAATTCCGCTCTGCTGGTATCTCTAGCTGGCATCCCACAAAACGCGAAATACTGATTTCTACAAGGTTCGCAGATACCCGACAAACACATTACGTTAAATCTCCCCTCGGTACTCGTCAGCAATTAACGTTTTTTCCCGAACCCGTTCGCGGTGCGAGTTTTCAACCTACCGACGGTAACTATTTTGTTTTTAGTAAAGATACTGGCGGTAATGAATTTAACCAAAATTATCGCTATGACTTAGATACCGGGGAAACGACTTTATTAACTGATGGTGAGTCAAAAAACAGTCGTGGTGTATGGTCGAATAGTGGCGATCGCATTATCTACACTTCTACTCGCCGCACGGGTAACGATGCCGATTTTTACATTATCGATCCGCAAAATCCCGCAAGTAACAAGTTATTAACCCAAAATGAAGGTGGTGGTTGGTACGGTTTGGATTTCTCGCCGGATGATAGTAAGTATTTGGCGTTGCAGTATGTTTCGGTAAATGAAAGTTATCTGTGGTTGGTAGATACTTCTACAGGTGAAAAACAACGGCTATTACCTAAAGAAGGTGAAGAAAAGATTTCTTACGATGGCGCTTATTTTAGTAAGGATGGCAAAGGTTTATATGTAATTACCGATCGCGATTCCGAGTTTTCCCGGTTAGCTTATGTTGATCTCAATACTTTAGAACATACTTATCTCAGCAAAAAGTTTCGTTGGGATGTTACCGATTTTGACCTTTCCGATGACGGTAATTTACTGGCTTTCGTTACTAACGAAGATGGAACCGGGGTATTGCATATTCTCAATACTGCTACCCGTCGTTTTAAACGTTTACCAAAGCTTCCTATCGGGCAAGTATACGGAATTCGATGGCATAATAACAACCTAGACTTAGGTTTTACACTGATTTCAGCGAAATATACTGCCGATGCATATTCTTTGAATATTCGCAACAATAAAGTTGAACGCTGGACTCAAAGCGAAACTGGCGGTTTAAATACTAGCAGCTTCTCTGATGCAGAGTTGGTAAGGTGGAAGAGTTTTGACGATAGAACAATTTCCGGCTTTTTATATCGTCCTCCCGCTAAGTTTACCGGAAAACGTCCGGTAATAATTAACATTCACGGCGGTCCCGAATCGCAATTTCGTCCTTCTTTTTTAGGAAGATATAATTACTACCTTAATGAATTGGGGGTTGCGGTTATATTTCCTAACGTGCGGGGTTCGACGGGATACGGTAAGACGTTTACCAAATTAGATAACGGGTTTCGTCGAGAAGATTCTGTTAAAGATATCGGTGCGTTACTTGATTGGATAGCCACGCAACCACAATTAGATGCAGATAAAATTTTAGTTACCGGGGGAAGTTACGGTGGCTATATGTCTTTGGCTGTAGCGACGAAATACAGCGATAAAATCAAAGCTGCAATTGATATTGTTGGTATTTCTAATTTTGTAACTTTCCTAGAAAATACTAAAGGCT
>JBARZF010000750.1:0-4928 GCA_049649675.1 Rivularia sp. (in: cyanobacteria)
AAATCTCTGAACAAAGCACGTTTAGCGATTGAGGGGACTGATAAAACTAAAACAAGTCAGCAATCTTCTCGCTCGCTCGACAAAATCGCAAATGTCGTGGGAGAAACCGAAATTTCAAGTAGTGGTGACACCAAAATTGCTGGCCCAGTCGATGTTGTTAATGAAAAACAGAACCTCAACCAAAAAGGAAAGCAACTGGAAAATGCAGCAAAACAGTTAGAAAAAAATGCTGAAGCTGATTCCAAATTGAAGAATCAATTAGTTGTCAATGTTACTGAAGCTCAGTCAGAACGGACAGCGATAGTCGATCGCTTTAAAGTTATCTTAGATGAACTCGAACTCAAAGGAGGCGATGCTAAATCTTACAAACAGTATATTGATGCCATTAATACAGTGGAACTTGACTTGCAAGATGCTGAAGGTATTGGTGTTCGCTTGATTAGTTGGTTGCAGTCGGGAGAAGGCGGTTTACGCTGGGCTGGAAATCTTGGCAAATTCGTGGGCATTGTGGTCGCCTCGATTATCGTTTCTCAAGTTCTCGCCATTTTCCTGAAGGGTTTTCTTGTCAAATTTGACAATGTATCTGGATTGATGCGCGAGTTTACCATCATGGTTGTCAAGCGTGGTGGAGTTGTAGTTGGTTTTATGCTGGCACTGACAGCATTAGAAGTCAGCCTTGGTCCGATTATAGCGCTACTTGGGGGTGCGAGTTTCGTGTTGGCGTTTGCCCTGCAAAGTAACCTTGGTAACCTTGCCAGTGGCTTAATGATGATGCTTTATAAGCCTTTCGATGTTGGCGACGAGGTAAAAGTCAATGGTATTTGGGGTTATGTAGATGACGTTACTCTAGCGAATACAAAACTCAAAGGTTTCCAAGGTCAGATTTTTAGTATTCCCAACAATGTCGTTTGGAGCGATACGATCGAAACCTTGACTCAGACTAAGACTCGAAAAGTTAGCATTTGGCTGCGGATTTCCTTCGACGAAAATTTAGAGGCTCTTGAACGGTTGCTGGTAGAAATTATGAAATCCCATCCTAAAGTTCTTCAAGATCCACCTCCCTCAACCTCTGTGTCGCAAATTGAAGATTATTACATTAGTGTTGGTATTGGCGGGTGGACGAAAACAGAAGACTATTGGGGAGTTCATTCAGATGCTATCCGGATGATTCGGGAACGATTTATAAAAGAAGGTATCCCCGTTTCTGCTATTCCTGTTCGGGAAGAGATTATTAGCCACAAAGTATCTAGTCTAATTCCCTTAAGCTCTGAAGGGGTGACCGAATAGCTTGAAAAGCTTAGTAAGTGCGTTATGGATATTTTTCCTAGCGCACCGTCATTTTAATCCCAAGGATCTGCTTCTAATAATATTTCCTGCCTGTGCATTGGCTTCTAACTATTGAGTAATTCTCGAATAGCCATTAATTCACTTTCTTGCTTTAAACTTCTAGCTAAGGTAAGCAAGTTTGTTGGAAAACTGATCTTTAGAAGAAAAATGCTGAAAACCCCGTACCTTAAGGTCAGGGATCAAAGTTAATGGCAGGTTTTAACCTGCCACAAATATGTTATGATTCATTAAATAAGCAGGCAGCGTAATAAGTGTATTTGAAAGATATAGTGCGTTATCCAATCTAACGATTGAGAAGTCTGTGAAATTAGATAAAATATTTTTCGTGTGATACGAGTAGGGAAGGGCATTCCCGAATTAACGCTACTAGAGTTGGAACCTCTACGCTACTTGGAGAAATCCTGGTAGGTCAAGTTGCGACGATGAACTGAGAATCCCCGCGTCTTCATACCGGGGAGTGTCAAATCTTCATATTTCATAACAATTTGAAGTCATAAACTCTCTTTTGGGATGGGCATCCCTGCCCTTCCTTTATCATGCTTAATTAGAATGGACTTTACTGCAATATCCCTACAACAACCCCGCAGACTCATACAACCGCTTCACCAAGGCAACAATCTTATCCCCATACTGCAAATCAGCCTCCCATCTCCCCGACAAATTCGTCACCGATGGTGCTATTCCCCGCGTCACAAACCGAAATCTTGGATCTACAGTTTCCTGGGCTAAAGGTTCCAAACTCGCATAAGCTTTCAAATGTTGAATATGAGCGCGAACGCCAATTCTAGCGCTAGGGAAAGTCGCAATTTCGTTTCCACCACCGATAGTTGCTAATCCTGCAAAGTTATTTTGTTGGGGTGCAATATCGTCACCAAAACGTAAAAATCCGGTTTCTAAACACATTTGACAAAAAGCAATATCGTGATTCACTCCTTCAATTGCTGCTTCTTCTCGATACAGTTTTGGTATATCTGGAAATTTAACTAAAGCGTCTTGATTGTTATCTCTTAAAAATATTTGTAACTGTACTTCGGAAGTTGTACCGCGAGACATTATTTGAGTAATTTGACCGGGACAAATCGCCAAGTTTGAGCGTAAAACTACGGTGCGAGTGGCAGCATCCCAACCAATTGATACATTAAATTCTCGCAATTCTATCGCTTTGACATAAACTACTCTGCGGTAGCTAATACGACGCACATTTTCAGCTTTTGATAAATCTATTCTTAATCTGTCTACTAAATCAATGGGAATATAGGCATTACCGTTAACTACTATTCCTTGCTCTTGATAAGTTTGCCCGTTTATTTTGATATTTACTGAGGGATAAACTGGTTGGGGTGCGGGAGTAGGAGTAGGAGTAGGGCTGGGGCTGGGGCTAGGTGAACTTGGATCGATCGCCCTTGCCCAAGCTGCGATACCGTCGGCGATTCCCACCGCAAATTCCCGACGACGGTTTTGTAATAAAGCTCTATCTTCGGGGCTGCTTAAGAAAATCACCTGCATTAAAAGAGAGGCGATCGCCACTTCCCGAGTAAACATCAATCGTCCCATACCAGTTGATGTATCCGGCTTCACTCCCCGACTATTTATTTGCGGAACTCTACGTAAAAGCCCCATTAACAGCATTTCAGCATTGCCTTTACGTACTTCGTTATTCGCAATATAGTAGACGCTAGCGCCGTTTACCGCAGGGCTAGCAGCAGAATCCGCATGAATTTCCACAGCCACATCACTACGACGAGCGCGGGAATTTATCCATTGAATACTTGCTCTCGCGCTCAAAGAATCGGGAACCGAAAGAACTTCAAACCCACGCGCTCTTAATTCCGTTAAAATTAGATCCCGTAGGAAAATCATTTCCTTAGCTTCAGTCGTGCCCCCAGCAATAGAACCCGGATCGATACCACCAGCTTCCTTACCTCCGTGCCCCGCCGAAATAAAAATACGTCCCATCGTCAGTATTTCCTCTGAATAAAAGTTATCGTAAAAGATTGTTTACAACATTTTTGGTACTGGCGACAAGCATATAATATTTATCCAAGCGAAAATGTAGAACAGTGAGCAGTTAGCAGTTATCAGTGGTTAGATGTAATTCATTAGTTTTGTTGCGAATCTAGGTTTTAAGCCACCCATTAAGAATATATAAGTGTAGAAGCAACTCACAGGCTGTAACGCCAACCATACAACTTAATAAAAGATTTAATGCTCACTCTTAACTCCTAACTCCCAACTCCTAACTGTTCACTGTTCACTGCTCACTGATAACTGATAACTGATTATGCAAATCCCTCGCTTGCACCAAGATACGATTGATGAAGTGAAACAACGAGCCGATATTGTGGATGTGATTTCGGAACGAGTTGTTTTACGCAAGCGTGGTAAGGATTTTGTGGGGTTGTGTCCTTTTCATAATGAAAAAACTCCCAGTTTCAGCGTTAGCCCTAGCAAGCAGATGTATCACTGTTTTGGCTGTCTAGCTGGGGGAAATGTTTTCAAGTTCGTGATGGAATTGGAAAAGCGTTCTTTTGCTGAAGTTGTATTAGATTTAGCCAGACGTTATCAGGTACCCGTACAAACTTTAGAGCCAGAGCAAAGACAGGAGTTACAGCGCAAAATATCTGAACGCAATCAAGTTTACGAAATACTTGAAGTGGCTTCGCGTTTTTATCAACACGCTTTATGGCAACCTTCGGGGGAAGCGGCGCTACTATATCTTCAGCAGCAGCGTAAGTTAAAGGATGAAACTATTAAAGAGTTTCAATTAGGTTATGCTCCGGTTGGTTGGGATATTTTGTATAGTTATTTGGTGGGAGATAAAGGTTATCCGGTACAGTTATTAGAAAAGGCTGGTTTAATAAAACCTCGTTCGGAAGGTAGAGGTCATTATGATGCTTTTCGCAACCGTTTAATGATTCCCATTCACGATATTGCTGGAAAAGTAATTGGTTTCGGCGGTAGAACTTTAGGGGAAGATAAACCTAAATATTTAAATTCACCGGAGACGGAAGTTTTTAGCAAGGGTAAAACTTTATTCGGATTGGATAAAGCGAAAGATGGTATTTCCCAATTCGATCAAGCTGTAGTAGTTGAAGGATATTTTGATGTTATCGCTCTCCATGCAGTGGGCATTAAAAATGTTGTGGCTTCTTTGGGCACTGCTTTAGGTATTGAACAAGTACGCTTGGCAATGCGTTACAGCGATTCTAAACAGTTAATCCTCAATTTTGATGCCGATAAAGCCGGAACTATTGCCGCAGAAAGAGCAATTGGTGAAGTTGCGGATTTAGCTTATAAAGGTGAAGTTCAGCTTAAGATTTTAAATATTCCCGATGGCAAAGATGCCGATGAATATTTATTTAAAAATACTTCTGAAGATTATCAGCAATTATTAGCAAATGCGCCTTTATGGTTGGATTGGCAAATCACACAAATTACTAAAGATGCTGATTTAAAGCAAGCTACAGATTTTCAAAAAGTCTGTCAGCAAATGGTTAAGTTGTTGAAGAATATAGCTAATAGCGATACGCGAAATTATTATGTTTCTCATTGTGCGGAAATATTAAGCTTGGGAGATTCTC
>JBARZF010000751.1:0-2705 GCA_049649675.1 Rivularia sp. (in: cyanobacteria)
CGAGTAATAGCTGTCAATCCAAACGGCACCAGCCAAGAATGCTGGAAATGCGGCAACAAAGTCAAGAAAACATTGTCGCAGAGAATCCATGAATGCTCGTGCGGAACCCGAATCTGTAGGGATCTAAATGCGGCAAGAAACATCAAAGCGCGTGGGACGCACGCCTTGAAAGCTCAGTTTATGTCGTCAAAGGCGAGTCACTGAGAAGCCTACACTTGCTCGAAGAGAAGTGTAGGTACGTCACGTATCTGCATAAGCCATACCGTTAGCATCTGCATAACGATGCATGAAACGCATAAATCTTTCCCAATGCTCGTCTTGTTCAATTTCAAATTGACAATCAACTCTTTTTAATTCATCTCCTTCATCACCACCAAAGATGAATTTAGTAGAGGAAGGGGTTACATTGATTTCGCCTTCTTCATCTTTCAAAACCATTGAATTTAAAGACTTTTTCTTAAAGCTGTTGAATTCTTCTAATGCTTGCATCTGGTCAAATGTCATCAAAACGATGCGTTTTCCAGTATTAGGATTACGACGCAAGCTGACGTTTCCTAATTTCTCGTTGATGCCAGCAAAAAATTGAATTGAAGGAGTAGGCATTTGATTTTGGATTTTAACAACGGATGTTTTTCTACAGGGATTTTAGAGTTAGGAGTTAGGAGTTAGGAATTAGGAGTTAACAGTTAGGAGTTAATTGATAATTTGTCTTCTTTTCTCCCAATACCCAATGCCCAATGACCAATGCCCCATTCCCCAGTCTTTAAATTTATCTTTGATAAGGATAATAATACTGCGAATTGTACCCATTATTTGGATAAGTTGTTGTGGGTATTGTATTATTTACACCGTTAGGAATGGCATTCGGTAGCGGTGGTTGATAAATGTTAGTTCCCGTTGATGGATTATTTAAATAAGGAGAGTTGCCGGTTGGTGGAAGCACGTTACCAGGTACTACTGGCATGGCAACTGGTTGATTAAAGTATTGGTAAGCGGAACTAGATACGGAAGTAATTAAAGTTTCTGCGCGAGGATCGTTTCTGGGGCGCTGTACCATAACTGCTGCAACGTAACGCTTACCGGATGGTAATTCAATTAAACCTACATCGCCTAACATTGCGCCAATATATCCGGTTTTATTGGCTATTTTGGCTCCCGCACCTAAACCTTTGGGTAACAAATGCCGTCTTTGGTTGCGACGCATGATTTCAAGTATACGTTCGCGGGACATCATGTTTGAAACTAATTGCCCTTTATTCACCATTGCCATTACTTGTGTTAATTCTTTGGGGCTGGTGGTATTGGTTCCTTGGATGTCGGGTAGTTGATTGCGAAGTGTGGTAGCTGTTAATCCCCAACTGCGAAATCTTTGATTTAAAGCATCTATTCCACCCATGCGGGCAATTAACATATTTGTAGCAGTGTTATCGCTAATTACCATCATTTTATCCGCGACTTCCAAGGCGGTAAATTTACTTCCGACTGGTTTACTCCGCATATCGCCGGAGCCACCCGCAAGCATTTCTTTTTTCATGACTAACGGTTCATTTAGTTGAATTTTTCCTGCATCTACATCTTGGAAAAAGGCAACAAGTATGGGTAATTTAATTGTGCTGGCTGCTGGAAATGAAGCGTTGCCGTTTGAATCTACATAGCTTCCATTATCTAAATCTGCTATGAAAATCCCCGGTGTCAAATTTGGATTAGCGGTAACTAGACTTTGTATGGTGCTTTTAAGAGGAATTATTTCTTGGGTTAAATATAAACCTTGATTGTTGGCAGGGTTGTTGGAAGGTGCTAATCGTTGATTTTCGACGTTAGATGAGTTTGAAGCTGTAGTACTTTGAGTTGCTGGATCTAATACTGATAGTGCCGTACCTACAATTGCGCCAATACCTACTCCGACGATTAATAAGCGCAATATATAAAGCATGGTTCTCGCCATCGGCTTGAGGCGAGTTTTGTTAGATACTTTAACTCTTTTAGTTACTCGTTTATTAAATTTTAAAGGTGGAATCCCATTTACGTGAGCCGATCTCATGCCTTTGGAAGCAGATGCAGATGCATTCTTTTTTCTTAACCAAGTCTCTGCTGGTGCTTCTACTCTTTGACGCTTGCGGGGTTTTTTCGCGGTGTTAGATGAAGGGCTAACTATTACACGGGAAACTGTTCCACCTTGTTGGGGTGGACGCTGCTTTCCAACTACTTTTACTTTGCCATTTCCCGGCTTTTGGACTTTACGTACTCGTTGACGGCCCTTTGTGGGTTGTCGCCGTCCAGAAGCTGTATATTTGTAACTTGATTCTGACACCGCTACTCCTTCTAACCCACTTATTCTGTACTAAGCTACGAACTCCCCAACCAATCTCTTTTCTTACTGGCTTTTTCCTAACTTACCTTTACTAGCATTTTTTTGTTTATTTTAAGCCATTATTCTTAACTTATCGGGGGGGTAATAACCCACACGATTAATATTCTTTATTAATAATATTCATTATTTTTTATAACTTTCCGGATTGTCCGATCGCCCACTGCATCTGTCGTAAGATACCTCTTAGCATAGCGACTTCTGTTGTTTGTAGTTGAGCGCGATTATACAATTGTCTAAACTTTTCCATGCGACGGTTGGCAGTATGAGGATATAGATATTCGATAGACAGCAGTAGCGATTCTAACTGTTCGTAGTATCCTTCGACAACCTCTAT
>JBARZF010000752.1:0-9314 GCA_049649675.1 Rivularia sp. (in: cyanobacteria)
CGAATTTTACAACCAAGCTTTACCTTTAAGTCGTGCTGTGGGAGATACGGGTAGCGAAGCTGCCATACTCAATAATATTGGTCAAGTCTACGACAATTTAGGAGAAAATGAAAAGGCTCTTGAATTCTACAACCAAGCTTTACCTTTAGTTCGTGCAGTGGGAGATAGGCGTGGCGAAGCTGCCATACTCAATAATATTGGTCTAGTCTACGACTCTTTAGGAGAAAAGCAAAAGGCACTCGAATTTTACAACCAAGCTTTACCTTTAAGTCGTGCTGTGGGAGATACGGGTAGCGAAGCTACCACACTCAATAATATTGGTCGAGTCTACGACGATTTAGGAGAAAAGCAAAAGGCACTTAAATTCTTCAACCAAGCTTTACCTTTGAGTCGTGCAGTGGGAGATAGGGGAACAGAAGCTCTCACACTCAATAATATTGGTCTATTCTACAACTCTTTAGGAGAAAAGCAAAAGGCACTTGAATCCTACAACCAAGCATTACCTTTATTTGTTCTAGTGGGAGATAGACGTGGCGAAGCTACCACACTCAATAATATTGGTGGAGTCTACGACTCTTTAGGAGAAAAGCAAAAGGCTCTTGAATTCTACAACCAAGCATTACCTTTACTTCGTGCAGTGGGAGATAGGGGAACAGAAGCTGTGACACTCAATAATATTGGTGCAGTTTATAGAAATACTAAACAGCCAAAAGAAGCCATAAAATATTGGGAGCAATCTGCAACCATCACCTTACAACTTCGTAACTATATCGCGAGAGAAAATCGCAAAATCTTTTTTGAAAGCAAACGATTTACAGCAGTTGCTTTAATTGACTTACTCATCGACCAAAACCAGCCAGAACGAGCTTTTGAATGGGCAAATCTTGCTACCGTAGCCGACTTAGCAGATTATACCCGCCTTGTTAATGCCAAAGTTGCCAACCCCGAAGCACAAAAAGCAATTGATGGGTGGAATCAAAAGAATATTCAACTAGAAAGTCTGCGAAAGGATTTGCAAAAAAACTTTTCAACAGAACTATCTCAACGGGTTAATCAACTACAAGGAGAGCTTAATCAGTCAGCCGAGAAAATGATAAACCGCTTTCCAGAAATAGCAGACTTGTTTGAAACCAAACCCACAGATATTACTCAACTACGAGCCAGCATTCCCGTAGGTACAACGGTGATTCAGCCAGTGCTGTTGAGCAATATTACAAATGTCCCAAATACCATTGCTTTGTTTGTCTTTACTAGAGATAAACTAAGTGTAAAAAAAATACCTATCGATCTTGCTAAATTTAACACCTTACTAACACAAACCAATGCTTCATTAACTAACCGTTTCGATGAAACATATCTCGACAACTTAGAACAACTTTACAACCTAATAATTAGTCCCATTGAAGCAGAAATTCAAGCCAGTAAGCCCCAACAACTCAGCTTCATCGCGAATGGTAAACTCCGCTATATTCCCTTTGAAGCTCTGTATGACAGTAAAGCCGACAAATACCTAATTGAAAAATTACCTATTAGCTACCTGACTCGTATTTCACCCAACTCTCTAGCAGCCCAATCTGTAAAAACCCAATCATCAAAACGGGTTTTAGCCATTGGAAATCCCAAACCGAATGGTAAATTAGCTTTGCAAGGAGCCGAAACAGAAGTCAAGAAGATTACGGAAATTTTCCCAGGAAGTGAACCATTTATAAACACTCAAGCGACACTCAATACTTTTAAAACCCAATCTCCACGCTTTTCTCTTCTTCACCTAGCAACACATGGCTGTTTCCAAAAAGGTGGTTGTCCTAAATTGGGATTAGAAGAAAATACTTTGCTGTTTGCTGACAAAAAATTCAACATTAGGGATGCTGCTTTATTAGGATTACAAAACACTGACTTAATTACTTTAAGCGCTTGTCAAACAGCCTTACAAACTGAATCTAATGGTGAAGAAATTTCTGGACTAGCTTACCTATTTGAACGGGCTGGAGCTAAAGCCACAATCGCGAGTTTGTGGAGCGCTGAAGATGAAACCACTCAGACAATTATGGTGGAATTCTACCAGAATATTAAGAAAGGAATGAGTAAAGATGAAGCCTTGCGTCAAGCGAAATTGAGCCAGATTGATAGTCATCCCTTCTTTTGGTCGGCTTTTGTGTTAATTGGTGATGCGAGGTAGAAGATAATTTTACGGAGGTTTTAGTGGGATGAACCTAGTAGTCAATTTCCAGATATTTTTGGCAATTTTGTCCATCACTACTCCTTTTAGACTCAAAGCTCAAATTTTTACCCATCGCTTTACCTATCAGCTTCATAAGCCCTTCCGCTCTAGCTTGAAAAAATGCTTCAAAATTATCAGATTGCAAAATATTAAGTTCGATGCAGTGCGATCGCAATATTTCTTCTAGTGCAACTACTGTTATTCCTTGTTGTTCAAACTTCTTCAAATAAACTGAAGGTGCCTTACTACCAATTTTTTTATTGGTTTTAGCACTTACAGGAGTACGGTTAACAAGGCAGTTATATACTTTGGGTTCAATTCCTTGTTTTTCACACCAAGCTACGGGGAAGATATGGTGTGAGTCAATTTGTTCTTCAAAGTAAACAACATCATTGATTTCTTCACCTGTAATCCAATCTACTGCACGTTCTAAACGTAGTAATGCTGCCAAACCTTGATATACAGCACCATGTTGTTTTCTGACACTAATCAGCCGTTCGTAAGTGAAATTGGCTTGGGCAATAGCAAAGGGAACTGTACCACCCGACGAAATCCATGCTGGTACTTCAACAACATCCCTTCCTGCTTGTGTATCATGCCACTGGCTATAAATTTCGCCAAACATTCCACACCACAGCCAACGTTCGAGCTTACTGCGTACTTGGCAAGAGCGGGAATCTTCTCCAAGAATGGTTAAAATCGCACTTAAAGCAAATAACGTTTGGAGGGTAAGCAACATCAGTAGCATCAAAGATTTTTTGATTATGTAGAAAACGAGCCGCTTCTTCAAAACCCCTATGAACTGGTTCTGCCCATAATATATATTCTTCTTTAGTCAGTTTTAATACTTCAGAACGACCGCAGGATACCCCAGGTAATTTATCTAAATTCCAACCACTTTTAGCTGCTTCGATTCTTCGCATATAAGCAGCTACTAATGTAACTGCTTGGATAAAGTCAGTATTGCGAACCTTTTGTAAAACTTTGAACGATTGCAAGCGGATTTCGCGGCTTTTCCAATCATCTCGAAGGCTAAAATCACCTATACAGTAACTGGCACTCATTAAATCGAAGAAATTTAAGTCACATCCTGTGGTGTTGGTGTCTTCAAAAACCTGACATACTGCTTCTTTGGGTAAGGAGTCCCGTAGTTGAATTACGGGTATTTGATAATGCTCAAACTTTTTGAGGACTTCTAATTCTAAACGGTCAAGAAGTTTGAGTTTTTGCTGATCGTACTGCCAATACTTAGAAAAATTACTGCGCCATTCCGAAAAAAAGAATACTTTTGACAAAGGGAATAATAGCGCTTCATATTCGTTTTCTGGTGTTGAACAGTCAATAAAATCGCTTTTTCGACTCCCCATAACTTTGGATTCGGGTAACGCGATTATTGTTGATTTGCGATCTGTTTCTGGTTGGAGGCTTTTTTCGATATCTAAGTAGTACCATTTTTTAGTTAATTGTTGTTTTTTTGTTTTTTTGATAATAACGGGTTGCTCCGATAGCAACACCATGAATAAAGCCGTAAGTCTTTGCTGTCCATCGAGTATGAGTGACTTTGATAATTGAGCAGTAGAACTTGTAACTCCATCAAACAAGCGAGGTTTAAATATTTGATGTTCTATACTTTGTTGCAGCATCATTACTGCACCAATCGGGTAAGCCAGAGATACACTCGCCAACAAACACCGAACGTGGTTATCGCCCCAAACCCAATCTCGTTGAAAATCTGGTAATTGAATCCGCCCAAGCTTGATGTCCTTCATCAAATCTAATAATGGGTATTTCCCAATGTCAAAAGTTGAGATGGAATCCATTTGTTTATTACGACTATAAAAAGTACAAGTTTCCGAATAATCTGTAAGTCAGCCTAGAAAACCATCGCGTTCAATACAATAAGTTTTTGTGGCAATTGGTAGCGACTCACGACTAAATTATTCCTGGGGAAAATCTGCTGGTAAATCGATAATTCCTTGATTGACAAGTTGTTTAAATTGATTTATTAAATCAGCTTGCCGTAATATGCGAGTTACGTATTTTGGTCTGTAGCGAAAATCTTTGCCCCAGTCTTTTACAGTTTTGGGGCTTGTACCCGTAACTTTGGCGATCGCATTTATGCAAGTTTTACGATAATTTCGTCCTGGTTCGTGAGTAACCCAACGACGGCAATATTCCATCGGTTCTAGGGGTAACTGACGGATAATATCAATTCGATGTTTGTCGTGGTGGGATTTGCTCCCAGTATGCATCTTTCATCTCAGCTAAGTAGTAAAGCTAGCTTTTACGGAAAGGTATTTAAGTTATGTTCGGCAATACCTCGATTCCCAAAAACTGACTAGCTCAACTCAACTTATGCAATAAGCGGTTCCCAATACAAGTTTTTAGTCACGATTCACGACTAAATTATTTTTGTGGAAAGTCAGGAGGTAAGACTATTTTTTTGATTTCGTTTAGCATATCCGCCATGCGTAAAATATGTGTGGCGTAATTAGGGCGCTTCTCGAAATTAGAACCCCAATTACCTATAGTCCTTGGACTCAGCCCGGTGGCTTCGGCAAGAGCAGCTATGCAGGCTTTTCTATATCCCCGCTCGTCGGGGGACATCTCAACCCATTTTCGGCAATATTCTAATGGCTCCAAGGTTAACTCATTGAGTGCATCGATTCTATATTTATCCTTTGAGGTAATCATGTCTATTATTTAACGTGATTCGAGTGTTAATAATAGTCATGATTCGTGACTTAATAAAGTGTGTTTTGAGACTTTGATAATTCGCGATCGCCTACCATAACTTTCTATTTTCAGATGTTAAACATTTTTGTGCAGTGACTGATTTATACACAATGCCCGGTTAAGCTATAAAAAATAGCAACTAACCGACTTCTCTATGAGTAATGAAGCTAATACCTGCCGGAAATATGTTGAACCGAAACTAAAAGATGCAGGATGGGATGATAATCCTCATGATTATACCGAGCAGTATTACTTCACTGATGGAAAAATCCATCCGAAAAATAAGCGTAAACCTCGTTCAAAAAGAAAGTTTGCGGATTATTTATTACTTTACAATGGTAATCTCCCCATAGCAGTTATTGAAGCAAAGCGGAAGTATAAAACTGCTGATGAAGGATTGGAGCAAGCAAGAAATTATGCTCAAATTTTAGGAGTAAAGTTTGCTTACTCAACTAATGGTGTAGGTGTTGTAGAGTACGATTTTATTACTGGCAGACAATCTGATGACATAGATTGTTTTCCCAATCCCGAAGAACTTTGGCGGCGGTTGACTGGGGAAGAAAAGGAGCAAGTTAGACCGGATATTGCAGAAAAATTACTGACTCCGTTTTATCCGACGCAGGGTAAGGAACTGCGGTACTATCAGCGTAATGGAATTAATGCTGCAATTTCAGCTATTCTTAAAGGTCAAAATCGTTTATTGTTAACGATGGCGACAGGAACGGGTAAAACCACTACTGCTTTCCAAATTTGTTGGAAGCTTTCAAGTTTGGAGTGGAATGTATCTGGGGAAGTACGTCAACCCAGGATTTTGTATTTAGCCGACCGAAACATACTTGTAGATGAACCAATGAATAAGGATTTTTCTGCTTTTGATGAGGAGAAAATCTATAAAATTCAAGGGGAAGCAAAGAAGGGACGAGATATTTATTTTGTAATTTATCAAGCAATAGCTCAAGATAAAGCGCGTCCTGGTTTATATAAAGAATACAGTCCTAACTATTTTGATTTAATTGTAATTGATGAGTGTCATCGAGGTAGCGCGAGGGATGAAAGTAACTGGCGACAAGTTCTAGAATATTTTGAACCTGCTTATCAATTGGGGCTAACAGCTACACCGTTACGGGATGATAACGTTGATACCTATCGCTACTTTGGGAATCCGCTTTACACGTATTCGCTCAAACAAGGGATTGAGGATGGTTTCTTAGCTCCCTATCGAGTTTATCGCGTCACAACCCGTTCCGACCGAGATGGGTGGCGAGCAAATCCTGGAGAAATTGACCGCTACGGACGAGAAATACCTGACGAAGTTTACCAAACTCCAGACTTTGAACGCAAGTTAGCAAGAAAAGCGAAGACAAAGATTTTGATGGGGAACCCGCTTTAATTAACGAGTCAGAAATGGATGATGCGGGACATATTATTGAGCAACACGAGCAAGATTTGGAGATTGAGGAACCAGAAGAAGACGAAAAAGCAGGTTTTTGGGGATTACCAGAGGATGAAGACGCACCACCCCGGAAATTTTATGTAGACGGAGGAACGGAAGAAATAGTTGAAGAGAAAATTTACGATTTGGATGTAGATAATCAATTGCGCTTATCTCAGTTGATTGAACGCACTAAGCAAGAAGTTCGGATTCTTTACCGTTCTACCCTAGATGTACAGCAACATTGGATCGATCCGCAAGGACGTTCGGAAATAACCGACTTATTAGCAGATAAAGGCATTGATTTTGAAGACTTAAAAAAACTTAGCAATCAACCCGATGCTGACCCTTTTGACTTATTATGTCATATTGCCTTTGATGCGACCGTGCTGACTTGTAAGCAACGGGCTGAACGGTTGCGAAGCCGTAAGCCTGATTTCTTTGAGCAGTATGGGGAAGATGCAAGGGCAATTTTAGAAATACTTTTAGAGAAGTATGCACAAAAAGGTGTGGAAGAATTTGAAATTCCGACAACATTTAAAGCTAACCGCGAGTTTTATAAATATGGCAATATCGCGGAAATTGCTCAACGGTTTGGTGGAGTTCCAGAATTAAAAGAAGCAGTAAATCAACTGCAAAATCTACTGTATTCGGCGTAATTATTATAGATGGCAAAACGCACTACCAAGAAAAACGATAAACCCGTCACCACAGCCCAAAAACTGGGTAGCGCGATTAAGTCTTCGCGGGATATTATGCGGACGGATAAGGGGTTAAATGGAGAATTAGACCGTCTCCCGCAGTTGACTTGGATTTTATTTTTAAAACTATTAGATGATTCTGAGAAACTACAAGAAGTAGAAGCAGAATTAGAAGGAATTCCCAATACACCAACAATTAAACCGCCTTATCGCTGGCGTGATTGGGCTGCTAATGAAAATTTTACTGGCGATCGCCTCAAAAATTTCATCAATAATGATGAGGCAGTTTTACCCGATGGAAAACAAGGTGCAGGTTTGCTGGCTTATTTGCGAAGCCTTAACAGCAAAACGGGTAATCAACGCGCTGATGTAATCGCTAAGGTTTTCAAAGATGTCAACAACCGCATGACTAGCGGGACGTTAATATATGATGTTTTAGAAAAAGTTAACGATATTCACTTTGATAAATCGGAAGAAGTAAACATCCTTAGCACCCTTTATGAGTCGATGCTCAAGGAAATGCGCGACGCTGCGGGAGATTCGGGAGAATTTTATACACCTCGTCCTGTAGTACGGTTTATCGTGCAGGTGATGGAACCCAAACTGGGGGAAACAATCCTCGATCCAGCTTGCGGTACTGGTGGGTTTCTGGTGGAAGCCTATGAATATCTGAAAAAACATTGTAGCTCCCAAGATTGGAAGGTTCTGCAACAAAGTATTTCTGGTGGTGAACCCAAATCTTTACCGTTGATGTTAGCTCACATGAGTTTACTATTACATGGGTTTGAATATCCCAATATTGATGATGGTAATAGTCTGCGGTTTAATCTTGCTGAAATGGGTGAAAAGGAATGGGTGGACGTAATTCTTACTAACCCGCCATTTGGGGGTGAGGAGGAAGATAGAATTAAAAATAACTTTCCCCCAGATAGACAAACTAAGGAAACGGCATTTTTATTCCTTCAGTTGCTTATGCGTCGTTTGCGACAAAAACCTACACCTGGACGCGCTGCTGTGGTATTTCCCAATGGGATGCTATTTGGGGATGGAATTTGCGCCAAGTTGAAGGAAGATTTGCTCAAGGATTTTAATCTGTATACGATTGTCCGTTTACCAAAAGGCGTGTTTGCACCTTACACGGATATTCCTACTAACTTATTATTTTTTGACGCTTCTGGACAAACAGAAGACGTTTGGTATTACGAAATTCCTTTGCCAGAAGGACGGAAAACTTTCACTAAAACAAAGCCGATACAGGATGAATATTTTGCGGAATGTGTGGCATGGTGGAAGAATCGGGAAGAAAATGAATACGCTTGGAAGTATAACTTTCGGGAAGCTTATAATCAGGCGATAAAAGAGGCAACTGTCCATTGGGATGCGGCGAAAAAAGCTGAGGAATCTGCTAACAAGTGTGCGAAAACTGCTAAGGAATTAACTGAGAAAATTAATTCTCAGGGTAAATTTAATGAATTGCCCCTACTAGAAAAAACGGCAGATAAGAATCAAATTAAAGAACTAAAAAATAAATTGATTGCTGTTCAAGAAGAAGAACAGAAACAGCGTGAAATTGCTAAGGATGAGCAAGGGAAAGGAGATGCTATCTACTGGGCAATTTATAATCTTGACCGCAAAAATCCAAATAATCAGCAGGATTTTGAGCATTTACCGCCAGAGCAATTAGTGGCGAGTATTTTGGATAAAGATAGGCAGATCGCTGAGATTATGGCGGAAATTAAGGAAATTTTAGCGTCTCAAAATCGATGAATTACCCAACATACAAAATTGAAGATATTTGCACAATGGTAAAAGGCACATATCCAACAATGAAAACACCACCTGGTAAATATCCTTTTGTCGTGACTGCTGCATATCGGCGTACTGCAAGTACATATCAAATTGAAGGTGAGGCTGTTTGTATTCCTCTTATTTCATCAACTGGTCACGGAGATGCGGCGATTCACAGAGTTCATTATCAGGACGGAAAATTTGCTTTAGCTAATCTTTTAGTTGCTCTTGTACCTAAAGATAAAAATGTCTGTTATGCCAAATATTTATATCATTTATTCATGGCAAAAAAGGAAGAATATTTAATTCCTTTGATGCGTGGTACTGCTAATGTTTCACTAAAAGAACAAGATATAGCTAAAGTTGAAATCCTCCTACCACCGCTTGAGGAGCAACGGCGGATTGTGGTGTGGATTGAGGAAATGGTGGGTAAGAT
>JBARZF010000753.1:0-7175 GCA_049649675.1 Rivularia sp. (in: cyanobacteria)
GAAATTCCGATCGAATTAGAAGTAGAGGGATTTCAAAGGATGGAAAGATTGCAGAGAGGGCTTATTGATAAAAAATTGCGTCCTTGGGCATTCTTGGGTAGTTTTGTTTTATTCGTAATTACTTCCACAAATTATTTTGGCACTCAAACTTTAATTATTTTCATTGCTGCATTAATACTTCACGAAGGTGGACATTTATTAGCAATGAAACTTTGCGGCTATCGTGATGGTTCTTTACTTTTCCTTCCTTTTCTTGGTGCTGTCGCTACTGCCCGTAAAGATGATGCTACAATAACTCAAAGATTTTGTGTAGCTTTAGCTGGCCCTTTACCGGGATTATTTTTGGGTGTAATATTAGCAATTATCTTTAAAGATGCCAGCTATTCAACTTGGATAAAACAAACAAGTTGGATATTGATTTGCTTAAATCTATTTAATTTACTGCCGATTTATCCCCTCGATGGCGGACAAATAATCGATATTTTACTATTTTCTCGTTTTCCCTATAGCGATGTTGTCTTTAAAGCATTTGGGGCAATTATTATTAGTTTATTAGGAATCGCTCATCCGGCATTATTTTTACTGACAATTCCCTTAGCCTTGAATATTGTATATAGCTACCGCGCTGCTAAAGTAAACTCTAAATTACAAAAGTATTTCAGAACAAATCCTCCATCAAATCAAGACAATATTTTATATTCTATATTTCAATCTTTACAGCAGTTTGATTATCATTATTTACCATTCAACAGCAGATACCTACTAGTAAAAAACTTGATTGAACGATACCACTGTTCTTACAGCAAGCGGATAACCAAAGTAATTTTAGCAAGCGTGTATTGTCTAAGTTTGTTAGTAGGAATTTTAAGTAGCTGGCAAGCAGTTGTACCAAATTCGGTTAATTTTATTCCTAAATAGGCTAAGACATCTATTCAGCAAGAAATACAAGATAAATAAAGATAGTTGTGTAGAGACGTAGCAGTGCTACGTCTCCATAAATGTCGATTAAAAACGAAATTTTAACTAAATTTAACGCAGCAAATAACCTAGACTAAGGTTAATCTCGTTTGTGATGTTTTTTCATCGATTTAGTGATTGTCTTCCATCTCTTTAAGTTACTTTTCGATTGCAAAGCTTAAGATTCGATCCTTGCAAGCAATATTTAAATTTAGCCATGGGCTTGTGAAATTCAGTGTAACGATGTATCTCTTTCTCTGTGCCCTCAGCCTCTCTGCGGTTAAATAACTTCATGATTAACTATAGATTTATTCCTAAAAGCCCTAAATTACAACAAGATTAAAAATTCAATCAAAAATTTAGCCGAATTTTCAACAACTTCTCAGCTTCTATTAATTTATCTACTAAGACAAAGCTCTAAAGTGTAGCTATAGACGAATTTGAGGACACCGCAATGAAATTCAAGTATATAGCCGTTCTAAGTATTGTTGCTTTATTAAGTGTAGGTTGTGCAAATGTAGAATCGCAACAATCAGAAACTCAACCCCAAGCAGAAACAGTTGCAGAAACTCCTGCTGTTGGTGCGGTACAGTCTTCGGGTGCTTTTATAAATGCAGAACACCCAACCAAGGGAACGGCTAGTATTATTATTGAAAATGGTAAAAAATATATTCAATTTGATAACCAGTTTAAATCCGATAATGGCCCAGATTTATTCGTAATTTTACACAAAGACGATAAATTACCAAACACCGGAATTAAACAAGCAGACTACACAACTATTGCTGCTTTGAAAAGTACAAGCGGAACTCAAAAATATGAAATTCCCGAAAATGTAGATGTCTCAAACTTCAAATCATTAGCTATTTGGTGTCGAAGATTTAACGCAACTTTCGGTTATGCAGTTTTAAAAGCGTAGTTGATTTTGGTATTTCATAATCACTTCTCTTTAACAATTGCTATTTATCGAACAAGGTATGACAGGAGTGAGAGATTTATTAGAAATTCCTTTGAGTTGGCAGAAACCTTTTGTCTTTCAATGCGACTTTGTGAATAAAACGTGTTCTTGACAGTTATCAGTTATCAGTTATCAGTTATCAGTTATCAGTTATCAATTATCAGTTATCAGTGATAGCTGATAATTAACTATTTTCAAATACAAAAAATATTTAATTATTATAACTACTATCAACTAACGACTAACCACTATCAACTATTTTTATATGAAACTCGACTTTAATTCTTTAAGACTACGTTTAACGGCAGGTGTTGCGGCATTTTCTATTTTAGGTTTGGGAAGTCTGGCTAGTTGGACTGGTTGGAAAATGCAAAATATCCTAATTGAAAGTCATAAAAAGAATATTGAAGAAATTGCTACCCAGATTCCACGCGATGTTGAAATGTTGAGCAGAATGGGTTCGGAAGAAGAAGCGATTTCCCAAGCAATTAATAATTTTAAGACTAATAACGCATTATTATGGGTAGAAAGTTTAGATAATAAAGTATTAGCAAAATCTAATACTTTAATAAACTCATCGAATTCTCAAGAGCAAAAATTAGTTTCTTTAACACAAGTACCAATCAAACCTAAAGTTATCCAAGTTGATAACAATTATTTTGTATTGTGCAGCGATTCTTTAACTTTACAGGGAAAGGTAATCGGTAATATTTCAGTAGCACAAGATATTACCCGCGATCAAACTATGTTTGTGGCAATGATTAAAAGTGTTGCTGGAACTAGTATTTTAGTAATAATTATTATGGCTGGGGCGATCGCCTTTTATATTCAGCGCTCTTTGAAACCTTTACGTCAGCTAAGTCAAATGACAGAAGTTATTTCTGCTGACGATTTAGGAAAGGCACAACTGTATTTAGATAAAGCACCAACCGAAGTTAAACAACTAGCTGAAACCTGTAATTTGATGCTTACTCGTCTTTCCGATTCTTGGGAGAAAGAGCGGCAGTTTGTTAGTAACGTCTCTCACGAATTACGCACGCCGTTGGCAATTGTCCACGGTTACTTGCAAAGCGTATTACGAAGACAGCAAAACTTAACAGAAATCCAAAAAGAAGCTTTAGAAACTGCTGCATCGGAAGCCGAAAGTACTATTAGTTTATTACAAGATTTATTGGAATTAGCCAGAGCAGACCACGGTAATTTACATTTGAATATAGAAAACTGCATATTGAATGATGTGGTGAGCGAGGTTGTAGAAATGGCAGATAAATACAGCGAAAGAGACATTAAAGTAGAGGCTTCAAGAGAGATAATTGAAGTTAAAGCAGACTATAGCCGTCTCAAACAAGTATTGCTTAATTTAATTGACAATGCTGTTAAATATTCCGAAGCAGGAACACCAATTACCTTGAAATTATCTCGGAAAGAAGATGAAGGATGCGTTCAAGTTTGTGATGTCGGTTATGGCATACCTTTACAACATCAATCGCGGATTTTTGAGCGTTTTTATCGAGTAGATGAAGCCCGTAATCGTGCTGGTGGAACTGGCTTAGGTTTATCGATTGTCAAGACTTTAGTTGAAGGAATGGGTGGTAAAATTTCGGTGCGCTCTAAGTTGAGTGAAGGGAGTATTTTTAGCGTTTGTTTGCCAGTTTAGAGGTAAAAAATAGCAGGTTTCATCAAATAAGTAAGTATCTTATTGCTTCTTACAGCCAGCGAATAGCTATGGTAAACAAGTAATTTTACACGCTTATTGGAATACAAAACTTTAATTTTTCCTTTATTTTTATTTCAAAGCCTCCCCCTCAAGAAGTCAAATGAAAATCGCTATAAATTAGCAATTGGGATTTAACTACCCATTCTAAAATTGTCTGTTTCTGGTAGTATCAATTGGAGTGATTGAGTTACGAGCAAACTACATTCTTCCGTAGTCGAGCTAGTGACACATCTCTCAAATTCTAATTAATCCAGAATCACAATTGGGGAAAAAAATGAACTTTGGTAATCTTGCTAAAATTGCAGCTGGTGTTGCTGGTGTAGCTGTTACTGGCTATGGTGCAAAAAAAGCTGTAGATTATTTTCAGAATCGCGGTCAAGAAGAGCCAGATCCCGAACAAACTGAAGAGTCAGAAGTTGAGCTAGGACCAGATGATATTGCTTATGCTACTGTAGAACCCGATTCAGTACGACCTTTCCTTGATGCTAGTTTTGGTAGCCCTGGGCGTTACGTTCCCAATCGTGCACCCAAAATGTTTGAATATCAAGGAAACCAATATATGGTAATTTGGGCTGACGATACCGAGAAAAACAAAAAACAATTAATGGGCTTCCAATACACTGATGCAGGTCGTCAAATGGTCGCTAGTGTAGGATATACTGCTGATGCTACCGACTACAATCTGAAGCTAGACGGCACAAATTTAGCTGTTGAAGTTAATGGAGAGCAAATAACATCAGGGCAAGGTGAAACTGATGGAACAGATGAAGTTGACTTAGTTCCTGTTGGCTAACTTCATTTAAAAATAAGCGGTAGTGGTGCATTATTGGTAACGTTCGCGATCGGAATTAGTGGCTTAAAGATCAAAAAATGACTTTAGCATTACCACGATAATGCACCACTATCTATAACTTTTCTCGGTTGGATGGGTGATATCATCACTGGTTAAATACTTATCAATCAATAAAACTAGAATAAATTATTTTGGCTCTTCCCTACTTGGTATGCTAAAAAAATACTTAAAAAAAGGCAACTTTTAACGGGGAATGGGGAACAGCGATAACAAGTAGTATTTTTCGTGAATATAAAAATATCAATGAAATTCTCTTTGTATAGCAAGGGTTAAAAGCTTTGTTACAATATAATTGGCTGCCCTATGTACTGAAGAACGATTATTTTAATTACCAAAATCGGGCAACTGACAAATGGCTTTCATAACCTGCAATAATAAAATCGAACCTTGTAATTCATTTAAACTAAGCAAAGGCATTAATTGATATTTCGGGGAATTTCCTTGATTTAAATAAACAAATTGATAGCGTTGTCCGTTAGTAACTAAACCCCAAACTGATGATTGTTGTTCCAAACTTTTAAAAGCGTAAGTTAATAATTGCGGTAAACCTTCAAATACATCGATCGCACTATTTTTTGTTTCAATTACCAAAACCCAAAAAGGCGGTGCAATATCTAATTCAGCTTGATTTACTGCTAAAATATCCATCCTTCCTTTAATAACTTTATCTTGGTCTTCAATAGCTATTCCAACTACATCTTCCATTGTCAAACGAATTGGAATATCATAAAAACCCGCCAAGCGCATCAAAGGAGCAATCGTAAAAAATTTCACCATGCCTTCTGAAATTTTACCTGCTGCTAAATAACGCTCGAAGTCGTTCCTAATCCTGGATAAATCTTGTTGTTCAAACTCTGTTAATGGTTCTAAAGTTAAATAATCTGTAAATAAGCCATTTGACTGCTTTTGCAATTTCAGCAGACGATGAACGTCATTCAAAGATAAATTGCTAGGTTCAACTGTTAAGGTCATAGTTAATATTTTTAAAGCGTTATTACAATTATTCTTAATACTATTTAATTTTAAATAAATTTCTTCCCCCTCTTCCCTTTCTCCCCCCTCTCTTTCTAAATGTATCAATGTATGTCAATTAACTTTGTATTTTCCTAACTCCTTGCTATCATGCGCCACAGATGTATAGGTCATAACTCCTATGCTTTCTGACAAATATTCGATAACAATAGACTGTAACTATAACGAAATTGATTACAAATCATGGCTGAAGCAAATATAGAGTCAATTCTCCAAGAAAAGCGTTTATTCCCCCCCAGTGCGGAATTCTCGCAAAATGCCCACATCAAAAGTGCGGAAGACTATCAGCGTCTTTACGATAAAGCAAAAGCTAACCCCGAAGCTTTCTGGGGTGAACTTGCCGAAAAGGAATTAGACTGGTTTCAAAAGTGGGATACTGTATTAGATTGGCAACCGCCTTTTGCTAAGTGGTTTGTTAACGGTAAAATTAACATTTCTCATAACTGTCTCGATAGACACCTGACTACTGCTAACAAAAATAAAGCCGCGATTATTTGGGAAGGTGAACCCGGAGACTCGCGCACTATAACTTACGCACAGTTGCACCGTGAAGTCAGTCAGTTTGCCAATGCACTCAAACAACTTGGCGTAAAAAAAGGCGATACCGTGGGCATTTATATGCCGATGATTCCCGAAGCGGCGATCGCCATGTTAGCTTGTGCGAGAATCGGCGCTCCTCACAGTGTTGTATTTGGCGGTTTCAGTGCGGAAGCTTTACGAGACAGGCTCAACGATGCGAAAGCGAAGGTGGTAATTACTGCTGATGGTGGTTTTCGTAAGGATGCAGTTGTCCCCCTCAAACCCCAAGTTGATAAGGCGCTACAAAATAACGCGGCTCCTTCTGTAGAAAATGTCTTGGTAGTGCAGCGTACCAAGCAAGATATTGAAATGCAGTCGGGAAGGGATTATTGGTGGCACGATTTACAAAAGGAAGTTTCCGCAGATTGTCCCGCCGAGCCAATGGATGCTGAAGATGTGCTGTTTGTTTTATACACTTCTGGCAGCACGGGTAAACCAAAGGGTGTCGTTCACACTACTGGTGGCTACAACCTTTACAGTCACATGACCACCAAATGGATCTTCGATCTACAAGAAACGGATGTATACTGGTGTACTGCCGACGTAGGTTGGATTACTGGACATAGCTATATCGTTTACGGGCCGCTTTCCAACGGTGCAACCACGGTAATGTATGAAGGTGCGCCTCGTAAATCGAATCCCGGCTGTTTTTGGGATGTGGTGGAAAAGTACGGTGTGACGGTTTTTTACACCGCACCTACAGCAATTCGCGCCTTTATTAAAATGGGTGACGAACACCCCAAAGCGCGGGATTTATCATCTTTGCGGTTGTTGGGAACTGTGGGAGAACCAATTAACCCGGAAGCTTGGATGTGGTATCACCAGGTTATTGGCGGCGAGCGCTGCCCAATTGTCGATACCTGGTGGCAAACGGAAACCGGCGGCATCATGATTACACCTTTACCCGGCGCGATTCCAACGAAACCTGGTTCCGCAACTCGTCCTTTCCCCGGCATTCTTGCAGATATCGTCGATTTAGATGGCAACGCGGTTGAAAATAACGAAGGTGGATATCTCGTAGTTCGTTATCCGTGGCCCGGTATGATGAGAACAGTATACGGCGATCCAGACCGCTTCCG
>JBARZF010000754.1:0-3005 GCA_049649675.1 Rivularia sp. (in: cyanobacteria)
ACGATTTACCAAAACTGCGATCGCAATTATCCCAAGCTTTGAATCAAGAATATGCTACTTATGAATATCGCTTTTTGCACCGCGATGGTACCTATCATTGGTTTCAAGAACAAATCCGGTTGATTCGCAATTCAAACGGCGAACCTTTAGAATATATCGGTTATTGGGCAGATATCAACGAACGCAAGCAAACAGAATTAGATTTACAACTCTCTCAGCGACGGTATAAAACTTTAGCTGAAGCTTGCCCCGTAGCCATTATAAATACTGATGCTAATGGCTCGTGCATTTACTTCAATCAACATTGGAGCGAAATAACCAGACTTTCCACAGAAGAATCACTGGGAGAAGGTTGGATTAAAGCATTACATCCACAAGATTGCCAACGAGTTGTAAAGGGATGGAAAAAAGCGGTAAAAGCACAAATACCCTTTGCCAGCGACTATCGCTTTCTACGTCCTGATGGTAGAGTGGTTTGGGTAATAGCTCAAGCATTACCCGATATTGACGAAAACGGTGAATTTAAAGGCTATATCGCCACAGTTACCGATATTACCGATATCAAACTTGCCCAACAAGCTTTACAAGAAAGCGCTGAAAGAGAAAGAGCCATCGCTCAAACTCTGCAAAGAATGCGGCAAACCCTGGATATAGAGAAAATTTTCGCCGCTACCACAGAAGAATTGCGCTTTTGTTTAAACTGCGATCGCGTTGTGATTTATCGCTTAGATGGAGATGATTGCGGTAGTTTCGTTGCTGAATCGGTAGCAGATGGTTGGCGATCGGTAATGTCCCCAGGAGAAGATAATACAGATTTTACTCAAGTTGTTTTAGAAGAAGACGGATCTATAATCCGCAACCTCAACAGTAATTTAAATCAAGCAAGCAATACATATTTACCAGCACATCAAGAAGATAGCTACAACAGTGGAGAAAGTTTTATCTACGTTTCTGACATTTACCAAGCTGGATTTAGCGAATCTTATGTTAACTTACTAGAGCAGTTTCAAGCCAAAGCCTACATAACTGTTCCTATATTCTGCGGAAATCAACTTTGGGGATTGCTTACAAGCTATCAAAATTCCGCACCCCGTGAATGGAAAACTGGAGAAATTAGCATTGCAGTACAAATTGGTAATCAGTTGGGAGTCGCACTGCAACAGGTAGAGCTACTTTCACAAACTCAACTTCAATCAGAAGCCCTACAGCAAGCCGCGATAGCCGCAGATGCAGCAAACCGCGCCAAAAGCGAGTTTTTGACAAACATGAGCCACGAATTGCGAACTCCTCTAAATGCAATTTTAGGCTTTAGTCAATTAATGAGCCAAGACAAAACCATAAATAAAGAACATCAAAACACATTTGCAATAATCAACCGCGCTGGCGAACATTTACTCAATCTAATTAACGACATTCTTGAAATGTCCAAAATCGAAGCAGGTAGAATATCCTTAAATAATACCGAATTCGACTTAGACAAACTCTTAGATAACCTCCAAGAAATGTTACGTTTCCGAGCTTCTAGCAAAGGATTACAGCTTACATTTCGCAAAAGTTCGCAAATTCCCCGCTACATCAAAAGCGACGCTAGCAAACTGCGTCAAGTTTTAATCAACCTCTTAGGAAACGCGATTAAGTTTACCAGCCAAGGTAGCGTTGAGTTGAGCGTCAGGGTGGGGGAAGAGATGGGGAGACAAGGGGGCAAGGAAACAAGGAGACAAGGAGATAAATTAGAAATTACTACCCCCTCTACCCCCTCTAATCCCATTCATCTAATCTTTGAAATCTCCGACACCGGAATGGGCATTTCTGACGAAGAAATTAGATTTTTATTTGAAGCTTTTAGACAAACCTCTGCTGGTAGAAAATCGCAGCAGGGAACTGGATTGGGTTTAGCAATTAGCCGTAAGTACGTGCAGCTAATGGGAGGAGACATTACAGTTGAGAGTACTCCCCAAGTCGGTTCCAAATTTACTTTTGATATTCAAGTAAGTCTTGCTTCCTCACAGAATACCGAAATTGATAAAACTAGCCGTCAAGTTATTGGTTTAGCAGCATCTCAAATAAAATATCGCATTTTAGTAGTTGATGACCGTCCGGAAAGTCGTTTGCTACTAACAAAAATGCTTTCTCAACTTGGATTTAGTACCAAAGAAGCTGCGAATGGCTTACAAGCAATAAGCGAGTGGGAAGAATGGGAACCGCATTTAATTTTAATGGATATGCGAATGCCTATCATGGATGGATATCAAGCGACAAAAATTATTAAAACCAGACAGCAAGAAACAGAATCTCATAATTCAGCGATTAATAAAACAGTAGTTATTGCTTTAACTGCAAATGTATTTGAAGAACAAAAACATGAAATTATTGCAGCCGGTTGCGATGATTTGATCGATAAACCGTTTCCAAAAGAAACATTACTAGAAAAATTAAACCAATATCTTGGAGTGCAATATTCATATCAAAAACAAAATTCGGATCCTAATAAACCAACCACCACATCAAAAGACAACTTCACATCAGACAACTTACGTAAATTATTATCTCCAATGTCCCCTGAATGGGTAGCAAAAATACGACAAGCTGCAGCCCAATGCAGCGACAACCTTATTTTCGAGATATTAGAAGAAAATCCCCCCAAAAATGCTCAACTAACAAAAACCCTCAAATATTTCGCCGAAAACTTTCAATTTGACAAAATCCTCGAAGCCATTGATTGAAAAGGGGCATGGGGGATTGGGCATTGGGGATTGGGCATTGGGCATTGGGCATTGGGGATGGGGCATTGGGCATTGGGCATTGGGGATGGGGCATTGGGGAGATGGGGAGAGAAGGGAGCAAGATGCTCCCACTACTAACCAAATGTTTGAGACATAAATAACTCCTAACTCCTAACTGTTGACTTCTAACTCCTAACTGTTCACTGTTAACTGTTCACTGCTCGCTGCTCGCTGATTTCTGCTTTTTAAAACCATCGATAGCGTCACCTAATGCGGTGGTTA
>JBARZF010000755.1:0-3414 GCA_049649675.1 Rivularia sp. (in: cyanobacteria)
CCGGAAATAAAAAAAACCTCTCTCCAAACCTCTCTCCTGCAAGGAGAGAGGCTTTAAAACCCCACTTCCCTTGCAGGGAAGGGGGGTAGGGGGGTTAGGTTTTATGTAATTTTAACAACATGAAAATATTTTCCGGAGATGTCTATTGGCTTGCAGATTCCATCCTTTCTTAGCATCTTTAAGCACCACTACATCAACAGTTGGTACCGCTTGCCCTTGAGGGACTTCCATTGTTCCGTGTTTATGTTCGCCATGTCCGCTTCCCATTTCAGCTACAGTCATAGTCGCACCTTTGGCGATCGCCACTACGGAAATCAATGTAGCTGCCGCGACAAAAAAGTGTTGAGCTTTCATAGCAAAAATAAGTAAAAAATTACCAGTTTCAACCCTTAAAAATAAGTGTTTTCGATCAAAATGTCAAAAGACAAACTGTCATAGTTCCCTATTCCCTATTCGTACTTCCTTTTCCTGAACCATAGGAATTTCAATTATAAATTCCGTACCATGTTCAGGTTCTGAATTACAGTAAAGTTTGCCGCGATGTTTTTCTACTATGATTTGGTAGCTGATAGATAAACCCAAACCCGTTCCTTTTCCAACTTCTTTGGTAGTGAAAAATGGGTCAAATAGTTTTGATTTTATTTTTTCAGGAATACCAATACCGTTATCAAAAATGCTGATTTTTATATGTTTCGTTGCAGTTAACTCTGTCGCAATTTTAATATAATTTGAATTTAATCTAATTTCTTCGAGAGTACGTTTTGAATTATATTCATCCAAAGCATCAATAGCATTAGATAAGATGTTCATAAATACTTGATTTAATTGACCGGGATAGCATTCAATTAAAGGTAAAGAACTATATTCTTGAATTATTTCAATTTCTGGGTGTGTAGATTTTGCTTTTAAACGGTTATGCAAAATCATTAATGTAGAATCAATACCCGAATGGATATTTACTCTTTTGAATTCTGCTTCATCCAAGCGAGAAAAATTACGCAAACTCACAACAATGTCTTTAATACGAGTCGTACCTTCTTCCATTGAGTTAAGTATTTTCGTCAAGTCTTCTTTAATAAAATCAAGCTCTATATTTTCAGTTTTTTCTATAATTTCTTTATGGGCATTTGGATAATGCTGTTGATAAAGCTTTATTAATCCCAGTAAATCTTGCACGTATTCGCAGGCAAAAATGATATTACCATGAATAAAATTTACCGGATTATTAATTTCATGAGCAACACCCGCAACCATTTGTCCCAAAGAAGACATCTTTTCAGTTTGAATTAATTGCGTTTGAGTCTGTTTTAATTGACGAAGAGTTTGTTTTAGACTTTGAGTTTGCTTCTGAAATTTTTCTTCAACCTGCTTCATTTGAGTAATATCAATTAAACAACCATACCAAATAATTGAATTGTTTGATTGTAACTCTGGCTTTGCGATCGTTTTAATCCATTTTTGCTTCCCATTTGGGTCAAGATAACGCCATTCAGATTCTAAATTTTCTAAAGTTTGAGCGGAAATTTTGCCTTTTTCGATAAAAGTTACAATATCATCAGGATGAATATTTTCAAATGCTAAACTAGCATCTTGTTGTAATAATTCCGGCTCTAATCCCAAAATGTCTCGACATCCCGAAGAAACGTAAGTAAATGATATATTTCCATCCGGTTTAAGGCGGTATTCATAAATCATTCCCGGTACGTTATCTGTTAATTGCTTAAGTCGTGCTTGCGTACGTTGCAACTGTGCGGTGCGTGCTTCAACTTTTACTTCTAATTTTTCGTTGAGATTTTTGATTTCTTCTTCAATTTGCTTTCGCTGAGTAATATCTTCAATAGTTACTAAAATTCCGATAACATTACCTTTGGCATCTCGTAACGGAATTTTATTGGTATCGAGCCATGCTTGTTTACCATCGGATTGCTTTTGAGTTTCAATAATATGTAATTCAGCTTCACCCGATTCCATTACTCGTTTATCGCATTCTCGATAAAAATTTGCCTCTTCCACATTCCAAGGCATTAAGTAATCTGTTTTGCCAATAATTTCTTCTGGAGAATTTAATCCCGCAATTTTAGCAGCACTTTTATTACATCCTTTAAAGACTGAATTTCTATCTTTCCAAAAAATTAGCTGGGGAATGCTGTCAATTACTAGCTTAAAAAATTGTTGCGATTCCAGGAGTTTTGTTTCGGTTTGGTGAGATGCTATCGCACCACCTAAATTACCAGCAGCAGCTTGTAAAACTGACTTTTC
Organism: Rivularia sp. (in: cyanobacteria); assembly: GCA_049649675.1. GTDB lineage: Bacteria > Cyanobacteriota > Cyanobacteriia > Cyanobacteriales > Nostocaceae > Rivularia. Next base: position 2,260 of record JBARZF010000755.1, read on the forward strand.
AATATTTGTCCACTGATGTTCGCTATGACAATTATCAAAACCAATAAATCCCCATAATTTACCTTTGATTTCGATTGGGGCTATCAATATTGACAGAATATTCTGTTGTTGTAAAATTTCTCGTTCGGTTTCGGGAAAATCTTTCACAAGCCCAGCAATTACTTTACCTTGACTTAAATTTTCGTACCAGCGTGGAAAACAATCATCATAAGAAAGATTTTGTAATTCGGGGTTATCAATTTCGGGAATAACACCCTGTGCTAACCATTCCCATCGTTGACTCATTAGCATTTCACCCGTAGTTGGATGGGGATGATTTTCAAAAATATAAATTCTGTCTGCAATAACAGCGTTTCCTAAAGCTGCTAAAGCTGCATCGATCGATTGTTCGTAATCTTCGATTGTCAGCAAACAGTTACTTGAAGAAACAATACCTTCAAGCAAACGTTCGTTTTGTTTTAGTTTTAATTTTGTTAAGCAATTAGCTTGAGGTAAATTACTAATACAGTTACGCAGCAGCATAATTTCTGCTTGCATAGCTTCATATTCATTTTTGTCAATAGAAATCAGATTATTTGTCATCATATGATATAGGATGGGAAATTACAATACCCCTGCATAGACTAGTACAACAGAACGACAAAATATAAAATTTTTGTATGCATTGATGCTTTTTGACTTCTTGCTAATATCGAGATAAATTAACCCATGCAGAAATGTAAACTATAAATCCTGTTAGGGTATATAGATCCCGAATATCTAAAACGCAGAATTTCTCAAAGCTGATATTGAATGCATAAAATCTGGTTACTTCGGGCGCGAGGTACTAGATTCTCTACAGTATTTATAGTTCCCACTTCGTACTAACAAACAACATTTGAGATTTTTTTGCGACTTCTTATTTTATCCGGCACTTATGATTACCGAATCGAGGCAGCAGAATGTAGGAGGGAGAAGAAATTGCATCGGCAATCTTAAACCGAAAGCGGTAACAGCGAACGCCCTGTTATTTTTTTGCAGCGTTATTAAATTGACACTCCTCGACCTAAAGGTGCGAGGATTCTTTGTTCATTGACAATACTTGCTCAACCAGGTTTGCACCAAGCTGAGTAGAGGTTTCATCTCCCAAAGCGTTGTTTGCGTCCAGCGCAAAAG
>JBARZF010000756.1:0-2928 GCA_049649675.1 Rivularia sp. (in: cyanobacteria)
TTGGCATGATAGCCGTGTTTCTGCTGTCGCTTGCCTTGAGATTTTGGGGATTGGGACGATTTAATACTCTAGTATTTGATGAGGTTTACTATGCTAAGTTTGCTCAAAACTATCTGACTCAAACTTCATTTTTTGATGGACATCCACCATTAGGAAAGTATATCATTGCCATTGGAATGTGGCTGAGTAATTATTTTCCTTTTTGGCAAGATACTGTAAATGTTCTTACTGGTGTAGCTCGCTCTCCTTGGAGTTATCGCTGGATAAATGCGCTATTCGGTAGTTTTATTCCGCTTATTGTTGCTGGAATTGCCTATCAATTAAGTTATCGTCGGAGTTTTGCTTTTTTGGCAGGTTTATTTACAGCTTGCGACGGTATATTTTTAGTTGAGTCTCGTTATGCTTTAATTAATCAATATATAGTTATTTTTGGATTATTGGGACAGTGGTTGTTATTAATTGCTTTAGCAAATACAAAAAAACAACGTAAATTTTATTTAATTGTTTCTGGAATTAGTTTTGGTGCTGCAATTGCTACAAAGTGGAATGGTTTGTTCTTTTTAGTTGGCATATATTTAAACTGGGTGCTTGCCTGGTTGAAGCAACATTTTGCAGCGAAAGACATGGGAAATAATAACAAAACTATTTTAGAAACTGCATCATATTATGTTTCTACAGCGGAATTAAGGCAATCAACCACCACATTAACTGTACCTCAACAAACTACAGCTAAACCTTTACTATCACCGCTACAAAAATTAGGTCAGCTAAAGATTTTTACCGCTGCATTTTACTTAGGAATAATTCCGCTGATAACCTACAGCTTGATTTGGATACCTCATCTTCTACAAAATCCTAAATACAATTTTATAAAAGTACATCAACAAATTTTATCTTTTCACGGTGGTCTTGGTGGTAATACTGCTGATATTCATCCTTACTGTGCAGCTTGGTATAAGTGGCCATTATTAACTCGTCCGATTGCTTATTTTTATCAAACAGCAGCGAATGTAAATGAGTCAGTACCTATTATCGGGCCACCTTTACCTTCAAATACGAGTAAAGTGATATATGATGTTCATGCGATGGGCAATCCATTATTATGGTGGTTTAGTTTTGCTGCTCTAATGTTGTTAATTGTTGCAGTTTTATTTAAACAAATAATCATGCCTTCGATTCAACAAAAACGTTTATCTTTTAATTCGTCATTTTCTGTTGATATTGGAATTGGTTTATATTTAATTTTAAATTATGCAGCTAATTTATTACCTTGGGTAAAAGTTAATCGTTGCGTTTTTATATATCATTATATGACTGCTGTGGTTTTCGCATTTATGGCTTTAGCTTGGCTGATAGATAAATGCTTGCGTAGTTATCATATCGAACTTCGCGCTTTTGGACTTACGATTACTTTTCTCATTATTATCGCTTTTGCTTTTTGGATGCCGATATATTTAGGTTTACCTCTCTCGGCGGATGCTTATAAGTTGCGGATGTTGTTTACTTCTTGGATTTGATCGGTTATTAATTGTTATATCTCACAGCCAAAAACACTAGGCTAAACTTATATTACAGGCTTTTAATACATTCTCCCATTTAATGAGATTATTATGCAACGCCGCTTTTTTTATCTAAAGTTCCCCCCAAGCAAAAAAAATTAACTCTTTAGGGAGAGTTCGATCTGCATAAGTCGTGTTCCTGTATTCCTATTTATATTTTAGACGGGTCTAATCTGATAAGTTAGGTATGAACAAGAACTATCAAAGTTACCAAGCTATGAGTGATGAGGAAATTGTCACCCAGATTATTGAAGGTGATGAATGGGCAGTTGCCTATTTCCTAATTTACAAATGTGGTTCGCGTTTAAAGTTTTTAGCACAGAAGAAATTCCAAACTTTAAAACTCGAGTTCCATGAAGTTGTCAGTGAGCTTTTTATTCACCTTCACAAAAATGACTGGAAAGCCCTCCGCGATTTTCGAGGTAAAAGCAAATTTGGTAGGTCTTGTAAGCTGGAAAACTACATAAGCTTGATCGCCTCCCGGCTTCTTTGGAAGAGAATGAATTTGGCTGTGAAAGATATTGATTGGATTGTGCCTCTATATGATGTGGAGGGTTCGCTAATTCCTGACAACTCAGTCGAGCGCCAGCAATTAGTTGAATCTGTGATTGAAGCTATCATGTCTCTAGAAAATATTGGGGAGCGAGAAGTGCTTTTGCTTTACAAAATTGAAGGACGCAGCGTGGATGAAGTTGCGGAAATATTAAACATCAGTACCAATAATGTTTATACCAGATGCAGCCGTGGTTTGAAAAACCTCCAGGTCTTACTGGAGAAAGGAGGTGTTTATGCGTAGTTGCCCAAAATACAAACAATTGGCTCTTTATATTGAAGGAAAGCTGACTTTTTTGGAAGCCAGAAAAATTCGCCAGCACCTAGCCGAATGCCAAGAATGTTCTCACGGGTTGGCTTCGGTTATTGAGCTTCAAGACCTAGAGGCGGATGGTCTGTTACCTAAAGTAACTGAACTCGAAATTGAATGTGCTTTCCAGAACTTGGAGAAACTCATTAAGCAGCAAACAGAAACCTCTTCCGTAACCCCTAAATCAACCAAGCATTCAACATCGGAACTTAAGTCGCGTTTGAATAATTTTTTTGGAGGTGTGGTTGCGGCTGCTGGGCTAACCAAAATCCAAGGAAATTTCGATGATTTGATACCTAATCCTAGCTTAGGCGACAAAGATGAAAAAAATTTTTCAAGTTCTGTAAGAAATGACCATCAAGTCTCCTCTAAGTTATTAGATGACGATGATGCAGCAAACATAAAATTAAATCAGGAGTTTGAGACTGTGAATAACAACACATACACGAAGTTTGAATCTGCTCCAGCAGTGATTGGTGTACCGGGAGTTGATGGAAAATCTAGTTC
>JBARZF010000757.1:0-15709 GCA_049649675.1 Rivularia sp. (in: cyanobacteria)
ACTCCCGATTCACCATGAATCAAAATTAACTTTTTATCGGAACGACTAATTTTACCAATTAATAAATTAATATCTCGTTCCCTACCAGAAGCAGTAATTTCTAAAGCAACATGAGTATTTTTTGCAGGTGAAATCAACACCGGATTTTTCGCTTGTCTTTGGGGTTGCAACCTACCCGCACCAATAAAAGCACGCAAACCATACTGCTGTTCTACCGAACGTCTTTCGCGACGAATGAAAAAAGCTTCCAAATACTTCTCACACTCGTAATAAAGCCATCTCAACCGCCGCAAAAGTCGAATATAGCGATGAGCATCATAACGATAATCGCTATTTTCCATCATCATTGATAACTTTTTGCTCGCATTTTCTAAATGTAGTTGTGCAGCTTTTTCCTCACCCAAAAATTGCAGAGCTTTCACCAAAACCAACTGATAAATCTGCTCCAATAACAATGGGAATAAAGCTTGATGTGCCTGATGATTATTCTTCGCTTCAGCCAAATAAAACAGCGAAGCTTGAGCATATTTACTTGCTTGCTTCCAATTTGATTCTTGCAAAGCCACATCCGCTAAATAACCGCAATCGCAAGCAAGTTGAGTATAGCTGCCATGTAGCTGGTGCAACTCCAAAGACTTATGAGCGATCGCCCTTAACTGATTCCAATCCTCAAGCTGCTGTAAAACCTCACATAATTGTCCGATAAACTGCGCCACCAAAACCGGACGCTCAGCCAACTCAAACACCTGCAAACTCTGCTGAAAATAACTCACAGCAGATTGCCAATTACCATCTTGCTCGCCGCGAGAGCGCTCTGCCAAACGGTGAAAACACAAACCCAGGTAGAAGAGGATGACTCCTTGGTGGATGAGGTGAGGAGAGGGGGGAGAGTGGGTAGAGTGGGTAGAGTGGGTAGAAATTATTATCTTTTCTGTTTTATTTGTTTTTCCATAACCTATTACTGTTAACTGCTCACTGTTAACTGTTAACTGATAACTGTTACGAAAATGGTTTATTGCTTTTTCGATGCAGTCTTTAACGTATTCGTCTAAACCAAACACAAATTGTAAACTAGCTTCTAATTCTGGAGTTAAGTTGATTCCACGAGTTTGTAAGTCTTTAATTGCATGATGCAGTTCGTTTTTGTGCTGCCAAATTTGTTCTAAGTTACATTGACAATACTGTTCGGATGAGTTTTTTTGACTTTTTGCCAAACAGTTTTTACGGCATCGATTACCTTTAATAATTCGAGGTTCTTTTTCCCTTGCCGTAGCAATATCTAAAACTGTAGAGAATAATGAATCGGTTTCTTGTTGTAAAAACTGCCGCAATTCTACCGTCGTCATTTCAAATTTTATCGGTGTGGCAGCCCAACTTGCAAAATCTGGAGCCAATTGTCGTAATTTGTGCAATACTTCTTCGTTTACCCAAAGTACCATCGGGAAAAGATGTTGTTTGCGAAATTCATCCCTCACGTGATTGATGGTACTTAATAAGTCGTCGAGTGCATCAACTAATTCTAAACCCAAAACCATTAATGCTATTTTGGGTAAGTTTTGACTTTTTTGTGAATCATCTATCTGTGTATGAATCGTACTGTATAAACTCCTTGCATCAGGCGGTAAACAAACCTTTTGCAAGAAATATTTTTTTCCTAAATTTTCCTGGAGTTGCTGTAATATTCGCTCTTGTAAAACTTGATAATTACAGCATACTAATACGAGCGAAAATTCCCCGTGAGAAAGGGAAATTGCTCGCGTTAAACTTCTTAAAGCTCTATCATTAGCAGCGACTAAATCTGATTGCTCTGTTCTTCCAACCACGATCTAAACTTCCTGGTTTCTGCTAAAACTGGATTGACTGCAAACCAAACTCCTTGATTGTCGCGATACTCAAAAACAAATAAGCTTCGTAGCAAAGTATGATATTCGATATCGCCTCTAACTCGCTGTTGTTTTACTACTTGGAAAATCAAATCCCATTCCGGAGTATCAATTGCATTGGCTCGATAATCGCGATGTCTTTGAATTACCAATTCCACGCATTCCGTACTAAAAGGCGGATCTTGTTCCCTGATACAATCAAACAGCAATCCTAACAAGTCTCGCACGTGCCCGCCACTAATTAAACACAACCGAGTCAAAGCTTCCGGAGTCTGAAATAGTTCTGTTATAAAATGTAACCTTTCTCCGGGATTAATAGTAGGAAAAGCCCTGGCTAAAACCATTTGTCGCAAACTATCTAAGCCAGGAGTAAAAATTTCACCAGTACGTTTACGCACGGGTATCATTGGTAAAACTTTTGGTGCAACACCACCACCCAAACGATGTTGTAATTGAGCGCTATCGTTGGAAAAAGTTAAACCCAAAGGAATCGTATAAACCATATGACAATTGAGTTGACGTAACTGTTCTCCTCTATCAATAAATAAATACTCCGGTAAAGAACGTCCCGATGGTAAAGGACGAATTGCTACTCGATCTAAGTTATCAACAATTACCACCAATCCTTTTTTGCCTCTAGCTTTAAGTTCCTCATTAGCACGAGCTAATAATTCAGTATTAATAGAACCCAAAATATTCTGAGTTCGCGGTTCTAAATAATCCCTTAAACGTCGCCGTAACTGGGGACTTTCTTTAGTTTTAGTGGTAATTTTGGCAATTCCAACTGATAATTCACCTTCCAACTCCAAATCGATCGGAGTTTGCAGAAAATCAACTATTTCGCCAAACAACTTCGTAAAATAAGAAGGCTTCAACCTAATTTTTATTTTCTCCAAACTTTGAGAAACCTGTCCGGCGATCGCCAGAAAAATGTCGGTAACATCTAAGTCCACCATTTCTAAAACATGGGTGGATTCAAAGTAAACTACATGAAAATTTTTAAGTTCTAATTCGGCTTTTAATCGCAATAATTCCGTAGATTTACCGCAACCAATATGTCCTGTAAAAAGTTGAGTTGTGGGTGTATCCGGTGATATTGTAGTAATAGTTCTTTGTAACGCTTCAATAATTTTTCCGCCCCTTACAGCAGCGAAATCAATATAATATCGACGAGCATCAGCATCTCCCATTACTAGAGGTTGGCTCGGATTACAAGCTTTATAAAATCTTTCTAAGTTTAGAAGCATAAAAGACTGCTACTCGCTCTATTTTAAAAACGAGATTTATAAGACTATGAGGATTTTTTCTATCGAGTGAGCTTCACTCTGAATACAAATTAAAAATGCACTATTCCGGATTTATAAATATTTTTTATTCACATGATGTTTGGATAAAATAGTTACAGAATTATTCATTTTTTTTGGTAATAAAATAATACGAATGAAAAGTTATTCGCTGGTTAAAACCGCTGCTTAATAGCTAAAGTCTACTTGCCTGGACTGATTATTTACAATCAGTTGCTAAGTGAAGCTGTTAATAGATAATAGCTATAGATATTCATAAATATCGCTATTTTTTATACTCAATAGCTTTATTCAAATGATAGCTACAATCTATACCGTAGATTTGGTTAATTTGGATTGAATGTCTAAAAGTAATCCACTAATAATTTATCTTTCATCGCATCACCAATTAAATATCTTCTACAGGTATATAAAAAACAACTAACAGCACAACTAATCTCTCGTAACAGAACAGCTACAAAACAACAAATTAGATACCAAAAAATGTTAATTACATCAGCAATATTTTCAGTTCATTTAAACGAACTGTCTTTATAAAAATCGGAACTGCTTGAAAAGTGGCAGATTTGACTGCATTCTATCGATTTAGAATGATACTATTCTTACCCTTGTTTTTCCCGGTGCAAAATCAAAATGAAGCTTCTTAAATACTATTATATATAACTTAAAATCAGTAAAATTATCTAAGCAGAATTTCGTATGTATAAATAAAAATAGCTAGATAAAGGAATAATTATAAAATTAATCCTAGAAATAATGATTTAAAACACAATAACTAAGAATTAAAAACAATAATGCATCAATTCTTACAATTTCCCGAACGAAGACAATCTTTTATTCGATCATCTCTAGCCGATAATTGAAATGGTGTTAAATATGTTGAATACGATCGAACAACTATTTCACCACGAACAAAATCGGTAATTGTAGGTTCTTTGCTGTCAAAAGATTGTAAACCATTACTAGCAGCAAAGCTACCGAAAGCATTCCACCCAATAACAGGTAATGCCAACATGAGATAACAAACTGTACTATGCATCTTTAACCTCAAGTAAAATTGTAGGTTACGTCATAGTAGATTCCCTCTCAGACAAACGAACCTTTTACCAGTCGAAAAAAGTAAATTGACAATCAAATTACACTTTTCTGATAACTTATCCAGTACTTTTTTAGCAAAACCGGACAAAAATTAAAAACATGGAGTGATGAGTGAGAGAGAGGGGGTAGAGTGGGGAGAGGGGGAGAAGGGGGAGATTGGGAGACTAGGAGAAAAAGAACTAAGTCCTAGCTCCTAACTGCTAACTCCTTTAATCCAAAATCTAAAATCTAAAATCCAAAATCGTATGTCTCGTTCTTCAGAAGCTGAAACTACTGCCACAAAAGATGTTGACGTTGAAGCAACTTCACAGTCGGATTTTCTTTCGGAGTTACCTGGTGAAGTTGAAATGTCGCTTTTCGATCATTTAGAAGAATTGCGAATGCGGATTTTTTATTCGCTGATAGCCGTAGTGCTAAGTGCGATAGGCTGTTTCATTTTCGTTAAGCAAATTGTTCAACTGCTGGAAATACCAGCCCAAGGAGTCAAGTTTCTTCAACTTGCTCCTGGTGAATATTTTTTCGTATCGATCAAAGTTGCTGGTTACAGTGGTTTGGTTTTAGCTAGCCCATTTGTTTTATATCAACTCGTTCAATTTGTGCTACCGGGATTAACTCGTCGGGAGCGTCGTTTACTTATACCAGTATTTATGGGTTCTACTGTACTATTTTTGTCGGGATTGGTATTTGCTTACATTGCGCTGATTCCCGCAGCTTTGAATTTTTTCATTAACTACGGTGCGGATGTCGTAGAGCAAAGTTGGTCAATTGATAAATATTTTGAATTCGTTTTATTATTGCTATTTAGTACGGGTTTAGCTTTCCAAATTCCTGTAATTCAACTGTTACTTGGTGCTTTGGGAATTGTTTCTTCCAAAGTCATGATTTCGGGCTGGCGTTATGTAATTATGGGAGCAGTGGTTTTGGGAGCCATTCTCACACCTTCGACAGATCCACTTACTCAAAGTCTTTTAGCAGGAGCAGTTTTAGGATTATATTTTGGTGGAATTGGTTTAGTGAAATTAATCGGTAAATAGTGCAAATTAATATTAGCTTGTAGGGTGTGTTATGGCGCGACTAATAATTTTAATTTGACAAAAAATATATGTTTCGCGCCGTGAGCGCACCGTTCTAATATTAGGTTGTATCTGAATGCCTACAAGACATACATTTAACACAGCCTACTAGTTATTACATCATCTAAAATAAATATGAAATAACTACTATGCGAATTACCTACGAAGATTTTGAGAAAGTAGAAATTCGTGTTGGCAAAATAATCAAAGCCGAAGATTTCCCTAAAGCTAAAAAACCAGCTTATAAATTATGGATAGACTTTGGTGATTTGGGCATAAAAAAATCTAGCGCTCAAATTACCAAGCTTTATCTGCCAGAAGATTTAATTTATAAATCAATATTAGCTGTAACCAACTTTCCACCACGCCAAATAGCCGATTTCATGTCTGAAGTTCTAGTTTTAGGAGTAGTACTTAATGATGGTGAAGTCGTATTAATTCAACCAGATAGAGAAGTAGATTTAGGAAAAAGAGTTTACTAAGTTCTTGTTGTTCGCTGATAATAAAGAATATTAGTTTTTTTGATCGCTGTTCCCTGTTCCCTCTTCTAAACTCTATGCTGCATAATTTCATTTTCTGACTTCCATAAAGAAGCAGGGTTAAGCCAGTACAAACTATTTTCTCTTTCCATAAGCTGATAGCCAATCAATTCCCTTCTTAAAGTTGCAAAATCCGAGTGATGGTTGCTAATAATTTCATTTACCTGAGATTCTTTATAAATCAAATCTAGCTCAAACTTTCTTACCAACCACCGAAGTACAACAAAACGCTTTTTTCTAGATGCAGGAATTCTAATTATTTGAATACCATCGAGGTAACTTTCGAGAACCTTATTTTTCCAGGTTTCTAACTTATTATTTATCATATATTTTATTTAAGGGAGTAGGGTTGGGGGGAGCAGGTAGCAGGGAATAGGCAACAGTAAAAAAACAATAAAAAATAATATTATCTATAACCTGCGGAGGCAGGTTTTGTCTGTGTAGCAGCGGTTTCAAACCCCAGATACAAGCTACTTATAAATAATACCAATAATGAAAAAAAATCGATAAATCAATTGACTATTCTCTTAATAACTAAAGATTTTTAATCCAAAACAAATGCATCCGCTATTAAAATTTAAAATCTAAAATCCGAAATCCAAAATTTTCCTCCCTCATCTCTACTAGACTAATAAATTTGCTCAAAAAACGATCTTGTTTTTAATGAGAAGAAATGCTGTAGCCTTATCAATTTGAAAAAGTTATAATATCCACTCGGAAGTACGCTCGCCTAAATCCAAAGGAACGCTGACAGCTTTACCGAGTCGCGGACGTTCCCGTGTTTCCTCAATATATCCCTGTACCTGTTCGCTTCCACCCATCCCATCAAGATAGTTCGCTACCGTATCCAAATGTTCTAGGTATTCATTCTCATTCAAAGGAAATGAAGCTTGCTCTAGATATTTCCACATCACTTGTAGAAAAAGTTTGCCTTGCGTGCGACGCAACTGGACATCATAGGAACGTCCCCACTTCTCAATCAATATTTGACGTAATTCTTGTCCTGTCATAACTTTACTTTGGGCTTTATTTACATTTAGTAATGATGTGAAGTTCCGTAACTCCAGTATGATAGGAATATAAAGAAATGTAATGCTAAATAAAGAATGCCTTTGAATATCTGAAGATAGCAGAAGGCATTTATATAGGGCATGGGCAATCCAAGACTGGAGTTTCCCAATAAAAAGAACTCAGGTCAAAAAAAGTTAACAAAAATCAACCTCGAACCCGTAGATTATGGCTCAATTCTCTGAATCAATGGACGTACCCGATATGGGTCGTCGGCAATTCATGAATCTTCTAACTTTCGGAACTGTGTCCGGAGTTGCTCTGGGAGTATTGTATCCCGTTGTCAAGTATTTTCTTCCCCCTTCGAGTGGTGCTGCTGGTGGTGGTGCCACAGCTAAAGACGAACTTGGCGCTACTGTCAGCGTTTCTGACTTTTTAGGCAAGCACAATGAAGGCGATCGCGTTTTGGTACAGGGCTTAAAAGGCGACCCTACATACATTGTGGTTGATGGAAGCGAATCGATTCAAGATTATGGAATCAACGCTATCTGTACCCACTTGGGTTGCGTTGTACCTTGGAATATTGCTGAAAATAAATTTAAGTGTCCCTGTCACGGTTCCCAGTATGATGCTACTGGTAAAGTAGTTCGCGGCCCCGCACCATTGTCTTTGGCGCTTTCTCATGTAGCGGTACAAGATGACAACATGGTGATTACTCCTTGGACTGAAACTGACTTCCGTACCGAAGAAGAACCTTGGTGGGCTTAAACAGTTATCAGTGACCAGTTATCAGTTATCAGTATCGGTTTTTTTCAGGGCTTCAATCGGTAAGGCGAGCTATATTTAAATTTCGTTAATTTCTTCTTGAGGTCAATTCTAATAACTGCTGGCTGTTAGCTGTTGACACCGTTTAATCCTGCGTCCCAAGTTCTTAAAAAAGAACTAACAACCAATAACTAACGACCAATTCCGAAGAAGAGATGAGAAATAATTGTACGACTGGGTTAAGTCGCTTATTTAAAGTGATTTCCAAAACATTGTTGGTGGCGATCGCTACGGTGGCATTTTTCTTCACCAGCGATTTAGCAGTTCCCCAATCTGCTGCTGCTTATCCTTTCTGGGCACAAGCTGCATATCCAGAGACACCAAGAGAACCTACAGGACGGATTGTTTGCGCTAACTGCCACTTAGCGGCAAAAAATACTGATGTAGAAGTACCTCAAGCAGTATTACCAGATACCGTATTCAAAGCGGTAGTTAAAATTCCTTACGATACCAGCGTCCAGCAAGTAGGTGCTGACGGTTCCAAGGTTGGTTTAAATGTTGGTGCCGTATTAATGCTGCCCGAAGGGTTTAAATTGGCACCTCCCGAACGCATATCCGAAGAGTTAAAAGAGGAAGTCGGCGATGTTTACTTCCAACCTTACAGCGAAGAGAAAGATAATAGTGTTTACTTAGTTGGTCCGCTTCCTGGGGAACAGTACCAAGAAATCGTTTTCCCAATTCTTTCTCCTAACCCCGCAGTTGACAAAAATGTCCGCTTCGGTAAATACGGTGTTTATGTTGGTGGGAACCGAGGACGCGGACAGGTTTATCCTACCGGCGAAAATAGCAATAATAATGTTTTCGTAACTAAATCTGCTGGCACAATTACCAAAATTGCCAAAGAAGAAGATGATTTTGGTGGTACAAAATATGCTGTAGACGTTCAAACTCCAGAAGGGGAAACCGTCACTACTTCGATTCCGGCTGGTCCCCAATTAATTGTTTCTGAAGGACAAGAAGTTGCAGCGGGTGAAGCTTTAACCAACAACCCTAATGTAGGCGGTTTTGGTCAGCATGATACAGAAATAGTACTGCAAAGCGCAGGCAGAGTCAGAGGATTGATGGCGTTTGTAGCCCTTGTGATGATGGCTCAAATCATGCTTGTCCTCAAGAAAAAGCAAGTAGAGAAAGTTCAAGCTGCTGAAATGAACTTTTAATCGCGTTATGCCTTTATGCATCAAGCTGAGCCGCACCTAGCGGTGTATCGCCTTTCAGGCGACGCAAGCAACAGCGCGGCACGACTCGTTAGAGTAACGCTTATCGTCATCAAGTTGAATTATTTATCTAAAGACAGGTAGCGTACCTGTCTTTTTTTTTAGTTTTTTAGCAAATATTTCTTTTTCGCTTTGCTCTTAAAATAAATGTAATAAATAATCAATATAATAAAATATTAAATTAATCTAAAACTATGAATTTTTAGCTAATTAAGCTGCAAAATTACTCTTATTTATCCAAAATAACCATTTTAATTTTGCAATTATCCAGTATATAAATTTCATATTTGGTTGTTTGTTTTACATTGAAACTGCTGCACTAATGTTCCTGAAAATGACTTAACTATAAATCTTAACCAAGATTCACTGCGGCTATATCTGAATAAAATCTGAATTATTTTAATATTCAAATCGCATTTAATATCAGTCTATAGTCTGATATAATCAATCCCTGGGACAGTTGAAATCATCTAATGTAAGTCGATTCTACTTCGACCGCAAAAAAAATTTTTTATTTTAAATAAAAAAATTAAACTTTTGATCAAATTTTTGATACAGTAAAAATTACCAACATAAGTTAAACATTGAACCTATCTTGACAAATCTTTCTATCTCCGGGGTAAACTTTAGCATCTTGTATTGTTCCGACCTATTGCGGAACCATCCAAAATATCAAAAATTCGGTTTTGCAAACCGTATAGAACTGAGCGATACGGCTTCAATAGTAAGCTAGCCATTATCATGTTTTACTCTGTCTGTAGTAGCGATTAATTTGTCTAGCAGCAGTTTGTAGAGTATTGTTTGTTTAACCAGTAACTAGTATTATCTAGTCAAACGTCATGATTGGGAGTACCCAACTGTGGAAGGCGGGTTAATCAAAGCATTCGACATAAGTTCAGTTAATGTTCAGCTTCAGGATTGTAAAGGAATGTCCAAGTCTGCGATAATCAACAAGCCATCAGACCCTTCCTTGAATGTAAATCTAGGCTGCAATCTTAAGCATAAGCCTGGAGACTACCGAGAGGAGCTTTTTGCTACGGTAGAATTTATCCGAAGTAGAAGCTTTATACGACTTCGGAGAACTTTCATAAGTTGGCGGCCGAGAAAAGTTTCGTTCCCTACGGCACGTAAATGATGGAGCTAGAATCTTTAACTGCTGTCCTGTTTGAGTAAAGGCAGTTGATTAACAACATACAGAATTCTATTTCAATACTGACCGAATTCAGTAGTAACACTTTAAACGTGTTTGGCAACTTTAGAATGGCTAGTTGTTGCGTTAAGCGACTGTCGCCGACAGTACGGCAATTAACAAACTCTTCTTTGTGCCGGATCTCAAATTATGGTATTCAAGTAGGTGGAAGTAATCGCTCTTGACTTGAGATAGCTAAAATTTCTCATCTAAGAGATAGAAATTACCTTGATTGAATAAGGTAAAAGAAAATTTGTCTTTATATTGGTTGTTAAATAAGGTGCAACGAATGGTACTGTAATAGAGTGGTCTATTTCTTTGTCAATTTAAGCGGTTAACCTAACTGCTTGACTTGCTGGCTCATAATCCAGAATTAAAGTCACACAAGCCTTTTTTCCCGCAATTATAGTTAGTTGAACAGGGTTAAACCTAGAGGAACTGTATGTAATTATCCTGCTTTTCAATCGAAAGTCTTAAAAATCCGTCAAGATTTAAGGCTGTTTCTGCTTGGGTTAAACAAGTTAACGCACTGTTTCATCCTTCAGCGTTAGCTTTCAACACCAAGAATACCGGCTTCGGGTAAGCGATAGCTTTGGAAACGAAACACTTATCTTTACCATTAGCAGAACGGTTGGTACATTTCTGAGTTCTCTTTTTCTCCCTCTGCTTTCAAGACTCCTGACTGCTTTGAGAAGCTTGTTTTAAAAAATCAATTTCTCAATCAAACAGTATTGGAAAGTTAGCGACTGTAACAGATTGCGGCAAAATCTTACCTCATGTAGAGAGACTCTGCATAATCTACCGCTCAAGGTAGATAATCGAACGCACATTTACAAGTAAAAAATTTCATTAACGGGGATTTCAACGACTATGAGTATTGTTCAGTCAAAGTTAGAAGCTACTGAATCTGCTTTTCATATAGAAGCTTATGAGAAAATTGAGTATAGCCTCGTCTATGTTGATGGCATATTTAACATCAATAATCCAGAATTAGCAGAGTGCTATGAAAAATTTGGCCGATGTTTGGCTGTTGTAGATTCTAATGTCTACAAGCATTTCAGCAAGCAAATGCAGCAGTACTTCGAGCATTACAATATTGATGTAACTGCTTTTCCCGTAACTATCACCGAGCCTAATAAAACAATCCAAACTTTCGAGACAATTATAGATGCATTCGCTGATTTTAAACTGGTTCGTAAAGAGCCTGTTTTGGTAATCGGTGGTGGATTGGTAACGGATGTTGCGGGTTTTGCTTGTTCTACCTATCGTCGTAGCAGTAACTATATTCGCATCCCTACTACTTTGATTGGTTTGATTGACGCTAGCGTTGCTATCAAGGTAGCAGTCAACCATAAGAAGCTGAAAAATCGTCTTGGTGCTTACCACGCTTCTTCTAAAGTATTCCTTGATTTCTCCTTCTTAGGCACCTTACCAACCGATCAAGTACGCAACGGTATGGCCGAATTGGTCAAAATTGCCGTAGTTGGGCACAAAGAAGTATTTGAATTGCTCGAAGAATACGGTGAAGAATTACTTCGCACTCACTTCGGTAACATTGATGCCACAGAGGAAATTAAAGAAGTTGCTCATAAGTTGACTTACAAAGCCATCAAAAAAATGTTGGAATATGAAGTACCCAACTTACACGAGTTAGATTTAGACCGAGTTATAGCCTATGGTCACAGTTGGAGTCCTACTCTAGAATTAGCACCCCGCGTACCTATCTTCCACGGTCATGCAGTCAATATCGATATGGCTTTATCTGCGACTATTGCAGCGAAGAGAGGTTATATTAGCTCCGAAGATAGAGATCGTATTTTAGGCACAATGAGCCGAATCGGACTTTCTCTCGACCATCCGTTACTCGAAGCAGACCTTTTGTGGGATGCAACTGAATCAATTTCTTTAACAAGAGACGGTAAGCAAAGAGCCGCAATGCCCAAACCAATTGGCGAATGCTTCTTTGCTAACGATTTAACTCGCGAAGAATTACGATTAGCTTTAGCAGAACATAAGGAAATTTGTCAGAAATTCCCTCGCGGTGGTGAAGGGGTTGATATGTACCCAGTTTATTCTGAATCAGAAGCTGAACTTGTAGGGAGTGAAAACTGATGACGGGTGTTGTACAGAAGCCAGTGGCTAGACCTGTTACGCCTTTAGGGATATTAGCGCAGGAATTAGAAGCTGTTGTGCAAGCATTGGATAAAGAAACATTGCCAGCACAAGTTAAAGAAAAGCTTCAATTTGCTTCCCGTTTAGCATCGGGTTTAGACCCCTATTTAGAAAAAAGCACTACCTCTGAATCGGCAGCTTTAACAGCCCTTGCCGATAAAACAGCGCGAGAGCAGTGGGGGAACCGCTTTAAGGGCGGGGAAACCGTCGTCGCTTTAGAACAGGAAATGCTTTCTGGTCATATAGAAGGACAAACATTAAAAATGTTTATCCATATGATGAAAGCCAAGCAAATACTGGAAATCGGTATGTTTACGGGTTATTCTGCTTTAGCAATGGCAGAAGCGTTACCCGCAGACGGTAAACTAATTGCTTGTGAAGTTGACCCTTATACAGCAGAGTTTGGTAAAGCTGCTTTTCGGGAATCTCCTCACGGCGAAAAAATCCAAGTTGAAATAGGGCCAGCAGGCGAAACTTTGGATAAACTCGCAGCATCGGGAGAGTCATTTGAATTCGTGTTTATTGATGCAGACAAAGCAGGGTACGTAGATTATTTCAACACCCTGTTAGAGAAAAATTTATTAGCCCCATCCGGGTTTATCTGCGTTGATAATACATTACTTCAAGGACAGCCTTATTTAAGCGAAGCAGAACGTACTGCTAACGGAAAGGCGATCGCCGAATTTAACCGCACCGTCGCTGAAGATAAACGTGTCGAACAAGTGCTACTTCCGGTACGAGACGGTTTAACCATCATCCGGCGAGTAGAAAATTAACAAGTTACGTCAAATTTATAACTTTTGCCTTCTTTTCTTAAGGAGGCCAAAAGTTATAGGTTACTTTTCAAAACAGAGGTAAAATTTTTACTGTTCCCTCAACCCTACTTTCTTAAAACATACTTTTATCAAAATCCTTTATTAGAAATTAAAAAATGGCACAATCATCTATTTCTGTTTCCTCATCTCAACCAGCAACACCCCCTATTTCGATAGGTATGAAGTTTGTAGCGTTACTTCAAAATCTAGCGACTTTAACTTTACTTTTGTTAGCCTTACCAATTAACGCCACCATCGTTCTTATCTCGTTACTCTTAAATATACTGACTTCCCCGTTTCAAAAAAAACAGATAACAGTAACTGCCACCGAAAAGAAAAATATTCTTATTAGCGGTGGAAAAATGACAAAAGCACTACAGCTTGCGCGTTTTTTTCATGCCGCAGGACATCGGGTAGTGCTAAGTGAAACCCATAAATATTGGCTGTCGGGACATCGATTTTCTCAGGCTGTAGATAAATTTTATACAACTCCCGTTCCGCAAAAAGATTCACAAGTTTATACTCAAGCTTTAATAGATATTGTCAACAAAGAAAATATTGATATATATATTCCAGTAACAAGCCCAATTGCTAGTTACTATGATGCTTTAGCAAAATCAATTTTATCAGAACACTGCGAAGTATTTCATATAGATGCTGCTACCTGCGAAATGCTCGATGATAAATTCGCATTTAGCGAAAGAGCAAGAAGTTTCGGTTTATCAGTTCCTAAGTCTTTTAAAATAACTAATCCCGAACAAGTTTTAAATTTTGATTTCTCTCAAGAAACTCGTAAATATATTATTAAAAGCATTCCTTACGATTCAGTAAGACGTTTGGATTTAACAAAACTTCCTTGCGACACTCCAGAAGAAACAGAAGCTTTTGTACGAAGCTTACCAATTAGTTCTCAAAAGCCTTGGATAATGCAAGAATTTATTCCTGGCAAAGAATACTGTACTCATAGTACCATTCGAGATGGTGTGGTAAGACTGCATTGTTGTTGTGAATCTTCAGCTTTTCAAGTCAACTACGAAAACGTAGAACATTCAAAAATTCGTGAATGGGTAACACACTTTGTTAAAGGATTAGGAGTTACCGGGCAACTTTCTTTTGATTTCATCGAAGCCGAAGATGGTAACGTATACGCCATTGAATGTAATCCCCGCACTCATTCTGCAATTACCATATTTCACGATCAACTCCAACAAGCAGCCGATGCTTATTTAAGTAAAGAGCCTATCGCAGAACCTTTACAAGCATTACCTAATAGCAAACCTACTTATTGGACTTATCATGAATTTTGGCGATTGAATGAAATTCGTTCTTTTTCTCAATTAGGCAATTGGATTAAGAATATGTTGCGAGGTACAGATGCGATTTACACATTCAACGATTCTTTACCATTTTTAATGGTGCATCATTGGCAAATTTCTCTACTATTGCTGAAAAATTTATCTAAGTTAAAAGGTTGGACAAGGATAGATTTTAATATAGGTAAACTTGTGGAATTAGGTGGAGATTAATTCTTTACGATTATTTTTGTTCGAGTATGCAGATTTATTCGTAACCAATAAAGCGGACTTGATTTCTTATCTCACTTAACGCGCAATAATGCAAGGGCGATCGCCCTACCTTACAAATCGGTTAACACACCTTTAACTGGTTTATAGAATTTTGTTACTTTTGTTTACATAACGAAACAAAAATTTAATCTGAGGATACAGGTAACATGATGACTATATTGATTTCACTATTTGTTGTAGCTTGGGTAGCCGCCGCGCTAATAGGTAGTCAAGCATATTTCCGAGGAGAGCAGAGAAAGCCCATCCACGAACGTAATTGGGGTTCTGAGTCTTTTGATTTTTTAGCTAGATCCGTAACTGGTAAAGAAACCGACTACATGGAGCGTGTACCTGCTTATGTTGTTGTTGATACTTATGCTGGTAAGCGAATTAGAAAATAGTGAAATAATGAACTGCTTTTATAACAGCATAAATTTCCATAAATATTGCCTTCAGCATAACGATGTTGGGGGCAATATTTGTATAGTTATTTTCTTCAAGCAATACCTGAATTTCAAGAATCTTCATTAACCTTACGTCGAATAACCTCCATCTGTTCTTGCATCTGAGCTTCAGTTATTGGTGCAGGATATTTAGTTGAATTAGGATCGCGTTTGCTCATCAAAAAACGCAGTGCTTCAATATCATCGCGATTTTTAACCACGTAAGCTCTTAATTCTGTAAAAGTCATTTTTTCATAATTCTGCATCAATGACCAAACTCCCTATATATTTTAGATTTAACAAGTTTTATAGTTAATGACAATCTAAAATCCAAAATTAAAATAAGGTGGACAATGCCCACCCTACAGATTCCTACGCCTTTTGATTACAAAGTTCGATATGCTCGATAGTTGATACTTGGAAAAATATTATCTATGTACTCAACTTTCTCCAGCCATCCGCTATCAATTTTTCCAATATTAATATCTTCGTAAAGCTTATTAAATCGCATTAAGTGAGAACGAGTTCTTCTTACAGCATAAGGAACCATTGTCCCCGTTCGCATAATAAATGCCCAGTCG
>JBARZF010000758.1:0-8962 GCA_049649675.1 Rivularia sp. (in: cyanobacteria)
AAAAATTTCAATTAGGGAGGGAGACGCTCCCACTACGAACCTTTATTACCTTTAATGATTAATGGGGCGCAGTACTAATGTTACGCCAGATTATCCTACAGAACTATCAATTAAAGTAGATAAAACCATTATCTTCGGTAAAGCACGGTGCAGCTTTGAAAAACGAAAAAAATCTCTTTCAAAATGACCATATTGAAAAGTGCTTTTTAATTTAGAGAACCATTATCATACTAGAAAAAGATAGTTACGGAGCTATATCAAATGTCAGATTTGCTTAAAAGAATCACTATCAACCCCAAACAATGTGGAGGTCGTCCTTGCATTCGAGGTATGAGAATTAGAGTATCAGATGTTTTAGATTTATTTGCAGCTGGATTAGATGCTACCGATATTTTACAAGAAATGCCCGACCTTGAGTCAGAAGACCTCAAAGCAGCACTTTTATATGCATCACGCAGGCTTAATCATCCAGTATTAGTAGCATGACCATTTGGGTAGACGCGCAACTTCCACCTGGTATTGCTGCTTGGATTACTACTACTTTTGGAATAACAGCCGCTTCATTACGTGATGTGGGTTTAAGAGACGCAGAAGATACTGAGATTTTTGAAGCAGCGAAAGTTCAAGAAGTTATCCTTATTACTAAAGATAGTGATTTTGTCGAGCTGGTTAATCGCTTAGGTTCCCCACCACAA
Source organism: Rivularia sp. (in: cyanobacteria) (assembly GCA_049649675.1). Classification (GTDB taxonomy): domain Bacteria; phylum Cyanobacteriota; class Cyanobacteriia; order Cyanobacteriales; family Nostocaceae; genus Rivularia. The sequence continues at coordinate 696 of JBARZF010000758.1, forward strand.
ATCATCTGGTTGACTTGTGGTAACACTTCAAATGCTCGATTACGAGAAATTTTAGATGCAACTTTTCTAGAAGCATTGGAACTTTTGCGAGCAGGTGAAATGTTAGTTGAAATTAGCGGAAATTAAAATCACCTCGAACCTGAAGGTGGAATTTTCTCAATACTAATCAATGACTCCATTACCTTTTTTGCAATGGGCGCTGCAACGGTACTACCGTAAGTATTTTCTCCTTGGGGTTCGTCTACCAATGCCAAAACTACATAACGGGGTGATTCTACTGGCAAGATGCTGACAAAGCTAGTAATTCTTGAATCCGGATCGTAGCCACCACTCGGACTAGCTTTTTCTGCGGTACCTGTTTTGCCTGCAATACGATATCCAGAAATTTGCGCGGCTTTACCCGAACCCTTATCAACCACGCTTTCCATCATTTGGATTACGGTTTGAGTTGTGGTTGGTGAAAAAATTTGGCGGGGTGCTGGTAAATCTTCCTCTTCATGGATTTGCTCTTTATCATCTATCAGCCCCTTGACTACATGGGGAGTCACTAATCTACCACCGTTAGCTAATGCTCCATGCATTTGAATTAATTGTAATGCCGTTAGCGAAAAACCTTGACCGAAGGAAGCTGCTGCTGGTTCAATTGGCGAATTAGTAAATTCTTCCTGGGGTTTGAGACGACTGCTGGTTTCAAATGGCAAATCTGTCTCAGATCTCTGCCTTAATCCCAATCTTTCCAACCAACCGTAGTAAATACTTGGCTGCATTCGCTGGATAATTTTGACCATACCAATATTGCTGGAAGTTTGCAGAATTCGAGCAACGCTGATTCTTCCATTCGCGTTTTTCTCGGCATTTTGAATTTCACGGTCTGCAACTTTGATTAATCCCGTATCATTAAACACGTCGTTAGCCTGAATGGCACCAGTTTCTAAAGCGATCGCAACATTTAACGGTTTAAAGGTTGAACCGGGTTCGTATAAATCCGCTACAGCCCAATTTCTAAATAAAGAATAATCTTCTTTAGTAAATTTTTGATTGGGGTTGTAAGTCGGCGAACAAACCAAAGCGAGGATGGAACCATCCCACGCATCCATGACTATTACTGCTCCGCGCTTGGCTTTAAATTTTTCTATTTGTTCCTTGAGTGCCGATCTTGAAGCCCGTTGCAAACGGCTATCAATAGTTAACTGCATCCGTAATTTGTCAAAATTAAGAAATCCATCTGGCGCATGTGATGGCATCAATGCCCCATTTCCCGCTTTTGACAAACGTACCGTTTTCATGGAACGTTCGAGCAACTTCTCTTGAGAATATTCTATTCCTGCTTTACCGCGACGATCTGAATTTACAAAACCAACTATATCAGCGAACAAACTATCGGAAGGGTAGTATCGAGAGAATTTTTTCCTTAAATCTATACCGTTAAGTTTCAAGGCACTAATTTGATCTGCAACTTCTTCTTGTAATTTAGAAGAAATAAAAATACCGCTTTTTTGTTTATTAAATTTTGCTTCTAATTCCGAGGCATCTTGATTCAAAATAGTTGCAAGCTTACGTGCAATCTCAGATGTAGACTTATCCTTGTCAAACATCTTCGGATGTACGTACAAGGTATAAATCGGCAAGTCGATCGCTACAACCCTTTTATTGCGATCTACTATTTGCCGACGAGGAATAAAAGGACGCATACTAAACATCTGCTGATTTCGCGCCTTTTTAGTTAATTTGGCTCCATCAACAATTTGTAAACGGTATAAATTTATTCCCAATCCCAAGCAAGCTGCCATTAATGCACCCCAAACTATAAACAATCGCCTTTTCGGGTTGGGTGAAAGCTGCGAGGATTTTGCTGTAAATTTTCGCTTATTCCTACTTCTTGGAATATCGCGATTCAAACGCGACTGTGTATAATCTCTTTTGCGAGTTCTACTGGTTTTACCTGGATTCTGCATACATAGCTACTCCTTCGTAGAGTCTTGAGGAAAACTTGCGCCGATCGCCTTTAAAGAATTTTGGATGCCGGGATGCCGGCGGAAAGCTCGCGGGGTGTAGATTCACGAACCCCAAAACTTTTTTGCACCAGATTTTTCTATTCCGAAATCCAAAATTTAAATTTTACAATTAACAGGCTCATATTTACCCGATGCTACTTAACGGTATTCTGTTTTAGCACCCAAATTGAAAAAGTCTATTTGATTTAAAACGGGGAAAAGATTGATTGAAGATTGCCAATTTTAATATCCCATTGCATTTGAAGGTTGCGATGGAGATCCGAAAGACTCTTTATCAACCTTTCGGAAACTTGATGGTGCAGTTTCTTCCAAAAAAATAGTGTTTGCTGGAGTGGGTGATACTAATCCAGAATGTGGTTTTTCAGCTTCTTGCGCCATTTTATTTTTAAGAGCCTCATCATGTTTTGTTAGCTGACGCTCATCTCGTTGCAAATCTTGTAGTTTTTTATACGAACTACTCCAAAGATGTTGAGAGTATACAGTCCAACCATAAACTACTAAAGTTGTACTCACTAATAAAAAAGTTATTACCGCACTGTGTCGGTGAAGCCTGTTCCAGCGCATTAACCATACAGGTACTTTACTACCATCTGGCATTACAGGTATCGCTTTGCGATCGCGATTTGTAGAATTTTTATTATTTACACGTTGGGATTTGACTTTTCCCGATTGTGGAGTACTTGAAACAACGCTCGAACTATTCTTTGACAAAAAAGAAGGAATCGAACGTCTTTGTCTACTTGATAATTTTTGCTGGGATTTCGGTAAAGGTGGAAGGCTGGTATGTTCCGGCGCTCTATAGCTCCTGAAACTGGTTTCTTGACGAGTTGAATCTCGCCCTAACCACCGTTTTTTCCCCCTTAGATTTGATTTACGAATAGCAGCCATAAGTTTTTATATTAGAAATACTGTACTTTAGATAGAGATCGAATATTAACTGAGGCTACGTGACATTTTTTACAAGTTATTGACTTGGTATTTTAGTAACATTCCAACTGTTTGTAAAAATGGCTTCAGTTAGCTTGAATATTACGACCGCTATAATTCCATAATTAGTTCGCCGCATCATAGCATCTAAAGTATGAGAATATCTATCGGTCACAGAGATTACGCTTTTGCCATATCATAATTTATGGTATGATAGCTTTTTTTCTAATCAAAATCACAAAAAAGTCGAGAAGTAATACAATTTATAAACAATTTATAAATATTTAGCGCTTGTATTAACTATACAAACGGCTGATGTAAGTAATAGTCAGTATAAAAATGAATAATTTATTCAATAAAAACTAATCAAAAATACAATATTTAAAAAAATCATCTTTTAAGGTATCGTATTCAACAGGCTAAAAATAGTTCTTAACTAAATTGGTGAAAGAGGAGTTATGAAAATTAAAATCTTTGGCTTTGCTTTATTGTTAGGTTTGGCTACAACTCTTGGAGCCTGCGAAAGCGCAGAAGACACGCCTACGACTGATACTCCCGTTGGAGAACCGACTGATGCTCCTGTTGATCCTACTCCAGCACCTACTGCTACCCCATAGTTGACAGTAAGTATGCCGGATAAAGAGCCGGTATTTTTTGTCAGTCGCTGCTCGCAATATTTGACTTTATTACCTAAAAGTAAGAAGGAAGTTAATTGTCGCTTTGAGTAATTTTAGAATTACGTATCGTGCTTTGGAACTCCAAATAGAATTACCTACTGTGCTTTGGGAAAGTCATGTTTTTCTATTCCCTTCATAGCTTCGATAAAAAGTAGACCTGGTAATGATTATCGAGATTGCCAGGTTTTTATGTGTTTCTTGCAGGCTCGTTGTAGAATTGAACTTTGCTGCATCTTCGTCTCTAAAATTGGGAGTGTCAATATATGCTTAGAGGCAAAGTACTATACAATAAAATCTCTATAATCTCTAAATTAATTATTAGTATTTTTGAACTAAATAGATAAAATCATAAATAATGAGGAGACAAAAAAGTCAAAAAGCAGTTTTATTAATAATTGTAACTGCCATATCGCTTATTTTACTACAATTAGTTCTATATCATAAAACGTTTGTAATTGCATCACCCCCAAGTATTGATATTCCAGAAGAAATATTGCGAACAGAAATTATTCTAGAAGCGCGATCGCCAATTGACGGTAAACCTCTGAGTGCCGCAGAATATGCTCAGTTACAGGCTCAAATAAAAACACGTCCTTATCCCCCCAAGCTCAGCCCTAAAGTCCGGGAAACAGTATTCCTGCTACGCTTACGCAAGATATTGAAAACACTTTTCCCATTCGTGGATTTTTAATTAGAAAATGGGTCAAAGGTCAAAGGTCAAAGGTCAAAGGTCAAAGGTCAAAGGTAAGTTAAATTCCTAACTCCTAACTCTTAACCCCTAACTCCTAACTCCTAACTCCCCATCTCCTCACCTTTCTTCCTCAAGAGGCGGGCAAAAATTGCAAATAAATGTAAAGAATATATATAGATATACGAAAAATAGATTTCATCGTTTCCATAATATCCAACGTAATTAGCGACCTGTCTATGACCACTATTGCTCCAGAACAAGTTAACAGCATCATTCGGAACCAACATCAAGATCCTTTTGAAATACTTGGTTCGCATAAAGTAGAAAAGAATGGCAAACACGTCTGGGTTGTGCGAGCTTATCTACCCAATGCGAGTGCTGCATGGGTGGTTCTTCCGGAGGAACGGAAGGAACTTCAAATGCAAAGCGTACATGACCCCCATTTTTTTGAATGTATTATAGATACTGAAGAATTAGCTAACTATCAGCTTAAGGTTAAAGAAGAAGGTCAAGAGCGAGTAATTTATGACCCTTATGCTTTCCGTTCTCCGAAACTAACGGAATTCGATTTACACCTGTTTAACGAAGGAAATCATCATCGGATTTACGAGAAACTAGGAGCGCATTTCACTGAAATTAATGGTGTGAAGGGTGTTTACTTTGCCGTTTGGGCACCAAATGCACGCAATGTGTCAGTGTTGGGAGATTTCAACAATTGGGATGGACGCAAGCATCAAATGCGTAAAAGTTCTGATGTTGGAGTTTGGGAATTGTTTATTCCTGAATTGAAAGTAGGAGAACATTACAAATACGAAATTAAAAATCCCGCAGGACACATTTACGAAAAGTCCGATCCCTACGGTTTTGCTCAAGAAGTTCGTCCCAAAACTGCTTCTATTGTCACTGACTTAGATACTTATGAATGGGATGACAGCGAATGGATGGAAAAACGCCGTCATACCGATCAACTTTCCCAACCAATTTCGGTTTATGAAGTGCATTTGGGTTCTTGGCTGCACGCTGGAACAGACGAACCCCATAAATTACCAAATGGTGAAACCGAGCCTGTGGTGCCTGTTTCGGATCTCAAAGGTGGGGCACGCTTTTTAACTTATCGGGAATTAGCAGAAAAACTGATTCCTTATGTTAAAGATTTGGGATTTACTCATATTGAAGTTCTCCCAGTTGCCGAACACCCGTTTGATGGTTCTTGGGGATATCAAGTAACTGGTTATTACGCTCCCACTTCCCGTTTCGGTAGTCCTGAAGACTTTATGTACTTCGTGGATGAATGTCATAAAAACGACCTTGGCGTAATTGTTGATTGGGTTCCCGGTCACTTTCCTAAAGACGGACACGGCTTAGCTTTCTTTGACGGTACTCATCTTTACGAACATTCAGATCCCCGCAAAGGCGAACACAAAGGGTGGGGAACTCTGGTGTTTAATTATTCGCGTCATGAAGTGCGTAATTTCCTCACCTCGAATGCTTTATTTTGGTTTGATAAATACCATATTGATGGCATTCGCGTTGATGCGGTTGCTTCAATGCTTTATCTTGATTACTGTCGCGAGCCAGGAGAATGGGATACAAACCAATATGGCGGTAGAGAAAACTTAGAAGCTGTAGAATTTATCCGCAGTGTAAATCACCTGATATTTAGTTATTTTCCCGGCTCACTTTCCATTGCCGAAGAATCGACTTCATGGCCGATGGTATCTTGGCCCACATACACCGGCGGATTGGGCTTTAACTTGAAGTGGAACATGGGTTGGATGCACGATATGCTGGATTATTTCAGCATGGACCCTTGGTTCCGTCAGTTTCATCAAAACAATCTGACGTTTAGTATGTGGTACCACCACAGCGAAAACTTTATGTTAGCGCTCTCCCATGACGAAGTAGTGCATGGTAAGAGTAATATCATCGGTAAAATGCCTGGAGATAGCTGGCAAAAGCTAGCAAACGTGCGTTGTTTGTTTGCCTTTATGTTTACTCATCCCGGTAAGAAAACCATGTTTATGAGCATGGAATTTGGACAGTGGAGTGAATGGAATGCTTGGGCAGATTTGGAATGGGGCTTAATGCAGTTTGAGCCACATCAACAGTTAAAGACATTCTTCCAAAATTTAAACAAACTTTACCGTAACGAACCAGCTTTATATACTCAAGACTTTGAAGAACCTGGGTTCGAGTGGATTGACTGTAGCGATAATCGTCACAGCGTAGTTTCATTTATCCGTCGCGATAAAGATTCAGATGGTTTTGTCGTTGCTGTTTGTAATTTCACCCCACAACCCCATTCTCATTATCGTATCGGTGTACCGGAACCCGGATTCTATACCGAATTATTCAACAGCGATGCGCGAGAATATGGCGGTAGCAACATGGGTAATTTAGGCGGTAAATGGACTGATAGCTGGTCAATGCACAATCAAGAACACTCCTTGGATTTATGTCTACCACCTTTAGGAGTATTACTTTTGAAGTTGGATAAAGATAAAACTGCTGCGGTGATGGAACAATAATTTAGGGAACAGTTAACAGTGAGTAGTGAGTAGTGATTAGTTGTAGTTAACAGCCCGACGGGGAATGCAATTCCCCGTCTAATAGCTAAAGTCCTATAAATAGGACTGAAATACGACTCATCTGTGATTAATTAAGCACCACTACTAGAAAAAATCAAAAACTGTTCACTGTTCGCTGATAATATTATGTCCGGTAAATTAGATACGATATGCCATTGCGGATGGAAAAAAGTGAAACGAAGCAATCGCAACATCTTGCGTTATGAAGCGTGTCCGAAGAACATAGTAGATAGGACATATACTTCACTCCGCTTTCACCCGTTTTCCAATTCTAAGAAAATACTAAGCTAAAAAATATCGCAGGCAATACGGAAACCCCTGCTGCTGGCGCTTTCACCGCGAACGCCTGCGAAACGGTTAGCTGAGCGGCAGGTGTAAGGATTATGCCTCCGTGAGCCGCCGCGCAGAATTCTGGAATCATAAAGGCTTCGCATAGCATTATGATGCCGATGATAGTAATTAATATAATAATCATTATTATCAATCCATGCAGTGCCGTCTGTAGGCGCTCCGTTATAATTCTCATGCCAGCTATCTTGGCACCATTCCAAAACATTTCCATGCATATCGTATAATCCAAACACATTAGGTGGAAATAATCCGACTGGTGTGTTTTTTTCACGATATTCTCCAAGAGGCTCATCTGCATAGGAATTAGTTGCTTTATAATTAGCTAAATCGCTGGTAATTGTTTCCCCGTAATAGAATGGTGTAGTAGTTCTAGCTCTACAAGCGTATTCCCATTCAGCTTCACTAGGCAATCTATACTCTTTTCCTGTGGCTTTTAATAATCTGGTGCAAAATTCTACTGCATCGTACCAGGAAACTTTCTCTACGGGATTATTATATCCTTTGAAATAAGAAGGGTCTGGATCTAAATCTTGCTCGATTTTTGGTAACTTAGCTACAGCTTTCCACTGTGCTTGAGTAACCGTAAATTTTCCTATGTAGAAAGGTTTCACTGAAACCTGATGTTGTGGTTGTGATTTATCTCGCACGATACCATCAAGTTTTTCTGCTTCCGGAGTACCCATTATAAAAGTCCCTCCAGGAATCGCAGCCATTTCCAAATTAATTCTATTACCCAAATCTTCAACAAAATATTTTGCGAAACGCTGTTGACGTTGAGTTATTTCACCACGACGGTTAACTGTGACTACCTCAATTGGCTCATATTTCAAACCTTGAGGATTTAAACCCTGTAATACTCGTTTAACTTTTTGTTCCGATAAGGGAGCTAATAATTGACACTCCTCGACCTAAAGGTGCGAGGATTCTTTGTTCATTGACAATACTTGCTCAACCAGGTTTGCACCAAGCTGAGTAGAGGTTTCATCTCCCAAAGCGTTGTTTGCGTCCAGCGCAAAAG
>JBARZF010000759.1:0-2243 GCA_049649675.1 Rivularia sp. (in: cyanobacteria)
TCGACACCTTTATTAGACTTGGCAGGTTGATTGCGTTGAAAAATACCCGCTAAAGATATAGAACGATTTTTAGAAACAGATTTATCAACACCAAATTGACCCGGACGACCAATTTCCACTTGACCCAGAGCAATTTTTCGACCAAATAAATTATATGGTGGTTGATGTAGCCTCAAAGCATCAATACCTCCACTACCAACAGAAGTAGTTAAAGCAAATACCGGAACGCTCAAACAAGAAGCACTTAATCCCCAAATCACCCAGGTTAATTTTTTCATCAAGTAGTTGTTAGTTACTAAAGAATTTTAGATTTTAGATTTTAGATTTTGGATTGAAGGTTAAGAGGCGCGGAGGCGCGGAGTTAAAAATTACCAATTACAATTTTCAATTCCCAATGCCCAATGCCCCATCCCCAATTCCCATTACCAAATATTTAATTTTGTTTTCTTTATGATAAAAATATCAATATTTTGTTACAATGCATACAGAAGAGGACGCTTTAAGACCCCCTAGCCATGATCAATAAAAATTCTAAAAAACCCGTTGTTATCGCTCCATCCATTCTATCAGCGGATTTTAGCCGTTTGGGAGAAGAAGTTCGCGCTATAGATGAAGCGGGAGCTGATTGGATTCACGTTGATGTAATGGATGGTCGTTTTGTTCCTAATATAACGATAGGTCCTTTAATAGTCGAAGCGCTTCGTCCGGTAACTAAAAAGCCTTTGGATGTCCACTTGATGATTGTGGAACCTGAAAAGTATGTAGAGGATTTTGCTAAAGCTGGTGCAGACCATATTTATGTTCATTGCGAGCATAATGCCTCTCCTCACTTACATCGCACTTTAGGACAAATTAAAGAGCTTGGTAAAAAGGCAGGAGTTGTACTAAATCCCGGTACTTCTTTAGACATGATTGATTACTGTCTAGATTTATGCGATTTAGTGCTGATAATGAGCGTTAACCCCGGTTTCGGCGGTCAAAGCTTTATTCCTGGAGTTTTACCTAAAATCCGCAAGCTGCGTCAAATGTGCGACGAGCGCGGACTCGATCCTTGGATTGAAGTTGATGGCGGACTTAAAGTAAATAATACCTGGCAAGTTTTGGAAGCTGGTGCAAATGCAATTGTTGCAGGTTCGGCAGTCTTCAAATCCAAAAATTACAAAGAAGCCATCGAGGGTATTCGCAACAGTAAGCGCCCCGAAGAAGTTTTAGCCAAGGCTTCCTAACATAAATTAATCGATATAATTTATATTCCCATCACCTGATACCCCCTCCTCTTAAATTAGCGGAGGGAATTTTTTAATTCATGATAAAAATGTAGAGACGTAGCAGTGCTACGTCTCCATCAAAGTCTATATTAAAACCAATTAATTACGTTTCAAATCTAATCCAAGTAACCCATCAAAGAGAAACTATCATCAACTTCGTTTGAAGCAACTGGACGATTACCCATAACAGAATAAGTTTCCGAAACCACTAGTTCGCTTTTAGCAATAGGACGAATTCCAGATAAATTAATTGTTTCAGTAAACTGCATCTTATTAGCTGCGATGGGACGAATTCCCATAACATTCATCGTTTCAACTATTTGTAAGTCGCTGCTAGTAATCGGACGTTGCCCAGGAAGGGCAAGGGGTCCAGTTACTTCTTTTTTCGTAGAATCTTCTTTTACATTATCTGTACTCACGCTTTCACCTTTTATATTTTCTAGTTTTGTACTGGTTTTTGCTCCAGTATTGGTTCGCCTTTCTCGAGTACTGGTTCTTCTACCATTACTGCTGAGGGTCATAATCTTATACCTCTAATAGATAAATGAATTTAATTATGCTTAAGTAAACTAAAATTTACCTTTATTCATTAAGTGTAACTTTAAAAAACCTTCCATAGGTATAAGTATCTTTAAAAATGACACATAAGTCAAACTTAAGTGTTAACCATTAACTATTGTAAAGATAAATGTATATAAATTCTATTTTTCAGATTCAGATTCAAAGCTCCCCTATGCGGCACTATTCGCTACCATTAAATAGGTTAAACTTTTTGCAAGCTGTGATGAAAAATTTTCTGGTAAAAGCTCCTTTTGAACCCACAGGCGACCAGCCCAAGGCTATCGAGCAGCTTGTGGAAACTATTGAAGCAGGGAATCGCTATCAAACGCTTTTAGGTGCAACTGGTACTGGAAAAACTCACACCATTGCAAGGGTGATAGAAAAAATAGGTAAACCCACTCTTGTCTTGGCGCA
>JBARZF010000760.1:0-5224 GCA_049649675.1 Rivularia sp. (in: cyanobacteria)
TTTTGGAGGATATAAAAGATAGATACGTATGTTCTATTTTTTATACTCGAAATTTATGCACTTCAGTAGACAGGTTATTTTTTCGACGCTCATTCCCATGAATATGTTTCAAACAGTGAGCAGTTAACAGTGAGCAGTTAACAGTTGGGTATTGGGCATTGGGCATGGGGCATTGGAGCTAAGGGCATGAGCGATTGACTAAAGATTATTCTGCGTAGAAGATAGCAAGGGAGCAAGATGCTCCCACTACAAATATTTTGTAACTCCTAACTGGTCACTGCTCACTGTTCACTGTTTACTGCTCACTGCTCACTGCTCACTGCTCACTGCTCACTGCTCACTGCTCACTGTTAACTGTTTTTCTGCAATACGGCTTTTGACAACTTTTGCGGGGGTACCTACGGCTATGGAGTAAGCAGGGATGTCTTTTGTTACTACTGAGCCAGCACCAATAACGCTACCTCTGCCGATGGTTACTCCATCTGTTACCGTTACACCATGTCCAAGCCAACAGTCATCTTCAATGACAATTCCTTTACGAGTAATACCTTGTCTGGCAATATATTGAATCGGATCTACAAAATTATGGTTGTTCGCAAATAATCCGCAATGTGCTGCTATCAAACAACCTTTACCTATTTTAATATTTCCTGGTCCGGCAATACAAACATAAGGACCAATAAATGTCTCTTCTTCAATTTTTAAGTGAGTATCGTTTAATGCTCTAATATCAACACCTTGTTGAATTTGTACTCCATCACCAATAGAAATTTTATTCTTAGGATTTCCGATCGCGTTTATATTTGCTCCTCGTAAAATTTGCGCTCTATTGCCAATTTCTATGCAAGGAGTATTAATAAATTCAACGCTATCTTGTAGGTAAACTCCTTTACCCAAACTTGCAAAGATACCGCGATAAAAAAAAGTTCGTAAATTGGAACCTATAACTTTGGTGGGAATATTACCTAACAGCACAGTTAAAACTGTTTCCTGTAAACGTTTCCACTTTGATACAGCTTTTTTACTATTCATAATTTTACTTCCTAAAAGAAACTTGAAAATTTATTAACCGATTTTAGATTCTTAGATTTTGAATTATCCTCTTGAAATAAAACGTCGAGGCAATTTTATATTTTAAATAAATAGCTTCTCAAATATGAGAATTTAAATTATCCCCAACTTAAAATCAAGGGCTTGTTTTTAATCTAAAATTCGTTGATATCTAGTTAGGGGAAAAACATCTTTCCCCCAACTTTCCCTAAAATCCCTGCATCCAAAATTGATCGGTGATATAGATAATTTCAGACGGAATTTGCTGAAATCATTTCTAAATCATTAGGGTTTATAGAATCTTCAGGAAGACGACTTTTAATAACTCGGGCTGGTGTTCCAACAGCTATTGAATAAGGAGGAATATCTTTTGTTACTACAGATCCAGCACCTATAACGCTACCTTTTCCAATAGTTATTCCATCAATTACCGTTACAGCGTGTCCCAACCAGCAGTCATCTCCGATAGTAATTCCTTTACGAGTAACTCCTTGATCGGCAATATATTTTAGTGGATCTGCATAGTTATGATTGTTAGCAAATATTCCACTATGTGCTGCGATTAAACAGCGTTTACCAATTTTGACGTTTCCCGGTCCTGCAATACAAGCACCAACACCGATAAATGTACCTTTATCTATATATATATGAGTATTGTCTAAAGCTCCAATATCTACGTTTCGTTCAATAGATACTCCGTCTTTTAAAGTAATTTTATTATTTTCATGTCCTAAAGCATCTACACGTACTCCTTTGAAAAGATGCACTCCATCGCCAATTTCTACATTACAAGCACCGAGTAATTCAACACCATTCTGTATATAGATTGACTTACCCATGCGACTGAATAAACTTTTATATATCAGCTTTCTTAACTTTGGTCCTAAAGCAATAGCAGGTAAGTCTCCTACCAAACCAGTAATCAAAACTTCCTGCAATCTGTTTAATTTTGAAGTAGATTTTGTCATGTTTGATGCCCTTTGGTTGTGTTTGTATTTAAAAGAAAATTTCGGTTCAATTTGAACTTATTCACTAGCTTGATAATTTCATCTATACTAATTCATTTCTATCCGTTAGTTAATAAAAAAATGATTTATATTTATTAATTATTGTTCTGTTTGTACATACAAATCTTATTCCAATAAATATGTTTATTTGGAACTTTAGACATTATTTAAATTTCAGATGTATAAAGATAGCTAATAAGTTATCTAGGGTTATTATTTTATCTATTAAAAACCCGTATATAGAGTTTAATTAAGATAAGAGAAAGAAAGTAAATAAAGTATTTGAAAAAGCTAGCGCAGGCTAAGCTAATAAAAGTATTTTTAATATAAATGTATCACCCCTGTAATAAGTTAATAACAAGACTTATAGTTTTTTAGATCAAAAAGTTAGACGCAAATCATTAAATAGACTCTAATACAGCCAATATTAGACCAAATGCGAGCATTTCAATTTTGTCTTGTTTGCGATCGCATAATTTTTAATCAATATTTTCTCTATTTACGTATAACATATATCTTTTGTTGAAACAAAATAATCAAATTTACTTTAAACTAATCGCTGATTTATAAAGTTTTGATTAAGTAGCCAGCAATTATACTTGCGTATCTTGAAATACACGCAAATTAAATAATTTTTTTATAAATCAGCGATAAAAAACTTTATTTATCAATAAGTGGGAGCCTTGAAAAGTAGCTATAATCCCAATTAATATAAATTTTCGCGATCTTGCTAAATGTTACGTATCTATAATTTGCCGATCGCATGATGTCCGGTTAAATGCTTGCTATTAGCTTCTAATATCGCCTCGTAAGTACTCAACCTTGATTAAGTATCATGGTTCGTTCGTAGTAGCGCCGGACTCGCATCCGATCCCGCAATTAGCAAGGGAAGACAGCCCAAATACGAACCATATACTCCCCGAATAGTTTCAAATCAAAGCAACGCGCAACCGTTAACAAATACTTTTTATACATAAAGCAGTAAGCTAAAGGTAGCGCGTTCTTTTTTAATGCAGTTGCAAATTCCTACAATCGGATTCCGGTGCAGAATTTTGTTCGAGTAGCGTGCGCTCTGAAATCAAAAAACCAGCGCGATACACATAAAGCTGTCGCCAAACACTTTTTCTGTTCTGTATTCGCTTTCCCATTGGAATAGTTTTGCCGAATCGCGTTGAAGATTTGTTAAACTCCCACTGGATAACGTTCCATCATTTGATGCTTTTTTCTCCAAGCTTGAGGAGGAATATCATGATGTTGGCGAAATTGCCGGGAAAAATGACAGGCATTTTGATAGCCTACGTTAGTCGCGATTTCTTCAATGTTTTGACTGGTATTCCTGAGTAAATAACGCGCAGCAGCCATACGACGCTTGACAATCCAACTATTAACTGTTTCTCCAGTTATTTTCGCAACTCTATTAGTTAAGTAAGCTGCCGAATAACCAACTGCTACAGCTACATCGCTTAACGTAATTCCCTTTTGATAATTAGCTTCGATAAAATCAAAAACTTCTTTCAACTGAGGGACAATAGGAAAAATCGACTTCTCTTCACTCGATGCGGCAGTTTCATTTAGTCGCGATGGTGACGTATTATAGTTCGCATAACAATAACGAAGGAAAGCCTGCTTTTTCTCCAATCGAGTAGCGATCGCCTTTAATAACTGTTCGACTGTAGCGGGTTTAGTTATATAGTCATCAGCACCAGACTCCATACCTTTGCGGAAATCTTCTTGAGAACCCCTGCCAGTAAGAAAAATAAATGGAATTACTGCCGTAAGGGGGTTTTGACGCAGCTTTCTTAAAACGGTAAACCCATCAAGATCGGGCATTAATATATCACAAATTACCAAGTCGGGTAAATTAGAAACAGCTTGTTGAATACCCGCAGTACCACTTGAGGCACTTATCATCTCATACCCTTCGCTCTCAAGCCCATCTAAATACATATTGCGGGTACGAGCATCATCTTCAATGACCAAGATTTTTCTTTGGACAACATTCATCATGATTAATTACTGTAAAGATTAAGTTTTGGAATTTAATGCCGAGCCAATAAGGATGCAAAATTTTTCTTGCTTATATGGTTGATTGGCTATTAAAAAATATTTGATTTTGATCGCGTATATGATTAAAATTTATTTATTGACGGATGGTACTTTTAGCGTAAAAATCGTTCCTACACCAACTTCACTTGACAGCGAAATTTTACATCCATGTAAATCTGCCAGAGTTTTCACAATCGACAAACCTAGCCCGGTACCGGGTATACTATCAATGTTGCTGCCTCGATAAAATGGCTCAAATATTTGCTGTTGATCTACTACTGGAATCCCGATTCCTTTATCTTTGATTTTGAAAGTCACATCATCTTCTCCACATATAAGTTCTAAAACCACCGCATTACTAGATACGGAATATTTAACGGCATTAGAAATTAAATTATTTAAAATATGATGTAATAATTTTGGATCTACACATTGAGTCGAACATTCACCTTCACTTAGGAAGTTAATTGCTTTCTGCTTGCCTCCTGCCAAATAAATCTGTGCTATAATATCCGTGCAAAATTGCTTGAGATCGAGTTGTCTTGGTTCGCACTTTAATGTATCTGCTTCAGCTTTACCAAATAACAAAATTTGATCGAGCAGTTCGCTGATTTGCTCTACAGCATCTTGAATTAAGTCAAGATAGGAGCGATTTTTCTCTTCACTCCACTGATGAATATTGCGTCTGAGTAAGTCAGATGAGAAAGAAACAACGTTGAGTGGAGTACGAAATTGATGACAAAGCATTGAAACAAACCGCTTTCTGAGTTCGCTTAACTTCCTTGCTTGTTCTAATGTTTGACGCAACTCCGATTCGGCTTGCTTATAGTCGGTAATATCAATTGCCGTAATCATCTCCACTTCTTTCCCTGCAAAGTCAAGCACTCCATCGAGTTGCACTAAGGTACAGGCTAACCAGCGAGAAAAACCTTTTTTCGTGCGAATCTGCATTTCTTGGTACTGGCAAGTAGTAGCTCCATCTTGCTTGCGTACTTGTCTGTGCTGTCTCACTTGAACTATTTGCTCAAAATCGAAATTGTTATGAGTCAGTTCTTTTATTGAATAGCCAGTTAGCATCTCTGCTGCTCTATTGGCATAACAAACATAATTATTGTGAATTA
>JBARZF010000761.1:0-4577 GCA_049649675.1 Rivularia sp. (in: cyanobacteria)
GCACAATGGCGTTCAACTTGAACGGTTTCAACTTCAACCAGTCTGTAATCGATTCTAGCGGTAGAGTTGTAAACACCTGGGCTGATGTATTGAACAGAGCTAACTTGGGTATGGAAGTAATGCACGAAAGAAATGCACACAACTTCCCACTTGATTTGGCTGCTGGTGAAACTGCACCTGTTGCGATCGCCGCTCCCGCAATCAACGGTTAATAACTGAATAATTTAGTTAAAATTTGAATAAGTTTTAGCTTGCATAAAGCGCCTTCCCCTAACGGGGAGGGCGCTTTTTTGTTTGGAAATTCTGCATTGCAGTGAATTTAATCATAATCCATAATATGCTTCTAAAAATAACAAGATTACTTTCATAGGACTTGATTCTATCTTCTCACCATCTAGGAAATAAGTTTATTTAGGTATTTTATTTAAACTGTTGACATACGAAGATTTTAGAACCAAGTAAGGTAGTTTTGGGCAAGAGAAAGAATAAAACTTATTCTTCATATTCCTGAAACTTTTCAATAACGAACTGAATTTCCTCTGCTGCGACATCAGTTTGGTCAAGCTTGGAATAAATTAATAATAAAATAACACTTGTTGGTGATTCTAATTGGTAGATGAGACGATAACCACCACTTTTACCTTTTTGTATATCACTATTGCGGACTCGAACTTTAAAAACAGTATAGCCAGTACCAGGTATTTGGTTGCCTAAATAATCACCAGTTTGTAATTGTTCAATAATAGGTTGAATATCAGACTTAATATGACGATATTTTTTAGATAAAGTACGTAGCCGCTGCTTAAATTCATCTGTAAAATTAACTTCAACTGAAGGTGGTTCATTCTGCATCAATGTCATCCCACAGTTCTGAAACAGGTTTAGTTTTTCGTTCAGAAGCTTGTTGCAGCGAGATTTGAAGTCTTTCTAAAACTAATTCCTTGGGTTCATCATCTTCATCAATATCTGCTTCTGGAAATAACACAATTACTTTGACACGGCTTGATGTATTAACCGTTACTGGTTCATCTAAAAGTAATTGACCGTTTTGATCGACAGTTCCCATTATTTCTTGTGCTTTCATAATTATTGTAATACCTATCTTTCTTAATTCTAATTGTAAAACTGGCGGTTGAAACCGCGTCTACACAAACAAAGTCCGCCTGCGCGGACTATATATACAGCATCAATCATCTAAAAAATCTGCATAAATACCAAAACCATACCCCTAGCAATAGTTAAAGCAAAAATATATTCTTGTTATGTGTGTCTTTTTATTTAAAACAACACATCAGCTAGAATACGTAAACTTAAAACTATCTCCGCAACATCATCATGGGTAACACTTTCGGTAATTTATTTCGCGTTACTACTTTCGGCGAATCTCACGGTGGTGGTGTGGGAGTCATAATTGATGGTTGTCCGCCACAACTGCAAATTTCAGCCGAAGAAATTCAAGTAGAATTAGATAGAAGGCGACCTGGACAAAGTAAAATTACAACACCTCGTAAAGAAGCCGATAAGTGTGAAATTCTTTCGGGGGTGTTTCAGGGACAAACTTTAGGTACGCCAATATCAATTTTTGTCAAGAATAAAGATACTCGTCCCCAAGATTATAGCGAGATGGTGCAAATGTACCGCCCTTCCCACGCTGACGCTACTTATGATGCTAAATATGGTATTCGTAACTATCAAGGTGGTGGTAGATCCTCGGCACGAGAGACAATTGGTAGAGTTGCAGCAGGTGCGATCGCCAAAAAAATTCTCCATCAAGTTGCTGGTGTGGAAATCATCGGTTACGTCAAGCGCATCAAGGATTTGGAAGGGGAAGTTGATGCAGAAAAAGTTACTTTAGAACAAGTTGAAAGCAATATCGTCCGTTGTCCCGATGCTGAATGTGCGGAACGGATGATTGAATTAATCGAACAAGTTGGTAGAGATGGTAATTCCATCGGTGGGGTAGTGGAATGCGTAGCGCGGAAGGTTCCCAAAGGATTGGGAGAGCCGGTTTTTGATAAATTGGAAGCCGATATTGCAAAAGGTGTAATGTCACTTCCCGCGAGTAAAGGCTTTGAAATTGGTTCTGGTTTCGCGGGTACTTTGCTTACCGGAATTGAGCATAACGACGAATTTTATACCGACGATGAAGGCAATATTCGCACTGTCACAAATCGTTCTGGAGGTATTCAAGGTGGTATTTCCAACGGCGAAAACATTATTATTCGCGTAGCATTTAAGCCCACGGCAACTATTAGAAAAGAACAAAATACAGTTACTAAAACGGGTGAATCAGGAGTTTTAGCAGCTAAAGGAAGACACGATCCTTGCGTATTACCACGAGCAGTTCCAATGGTGGAAGCAATGGTTGCTTTAGTATTATGCGACCATTTATTAAGATTTCAGGGACAGTGTAAAGTTTTGTAACCAATGTAGAGACGTAGCACTGCTACGTCTCCCGATATTTGGACTTAATAGCGAGAATTACGTGAAAATTCAAAAGTATTTAAAAATCTCTTCTTTAACTTCTTCAGGTGTTTTCCCTTTAGTATAAATTACCTGCTTTGCTAGCTTCTGATTTGAAGGATGAGTCATGAAAAAACTGTTTATTCCCACACCGTTAATTGTAATTTTATTTCGCTGTTTCAAAATCTCAACAGACTCATCTAAATCCGGCGATGGTAACAATAATACAATATTTTTATAGGGAGAAAGTAATTCGCTAGCACGAGCAAAATCGGCATCATTTTCATATACAGAATGTCCCGCTCCAAAATCAATTACACAATTGCTGTTTTCTGATAAAAGACGTTCAATTCCATAGAGTTCAAATCGCTTCCAATAGCGGTAAACTCCTGCAAAACCAAGTTGATCGCGTATTTGTTTTTGTGTATCAGCATCCCAACCAATTTCTTTATAATATTCCCACCTAATTTCATCCATAGAAACTTGGGGAAGATTTAGTTTTTGCGATAAAAGTTTGCCAATCGTGCTTTTACCCGTACCTTCCGGACCAATTAAAATAATATCAGAATCGCTAGGATTAATTTTGCTCAGAACATCTTCACAGGTTTGTTCTGATGTTTTATCTTTTGTGTAAATAACATACTTTGCTAAATCGTGATTGGAATGATGTTTAACAAAATGCTCGTTGATTTGCATTCCATTAACTATAGCAGTATTACTTTCTTCAAGTGCTTGTAATGATTCTTCTGTATCGGGAGAATGTAAAAGTAAAATTACATGAGTTAATGGTTGTAGAATTTTCTCAATCTTTTCTAACAGTTGAGAATCATCATATACAGATTGTTCGGCAGCAAATTCTATTACAGATTCTTGATGTTCGGATAAAACTCGTTCAATCGCATAAGCATCAAATGGCATCATGTAGCGATAAAAGCCATCACCACCGTTTTCTTCCCAAGCTTGTTCTTGTTGTGCTTGATTAAAACCTATTTCTAGATAGTATTGCTCGCTAATATCTCCTAAAGAAATAAAAGCTACATCTAGTTGCTGGGCTAATAACTTTCCTACAGATGTTTTAGATGTATTCGAGGAACCTATAAGTATGATTGGTAATTTCATTACTTAAATATCTTTTAATAAAACACGAAAAGTTCTGATAATAAATTGAATGTTGTACCAAAGTAGCATTATGGATAATAACTCGCCCAAACTAAAAAATCTCAGTCCCTTAATTCCTGCTGGTAAAGATGTTGAAAAATCCATCTAATTTTACGAAAAATTGGGTTTTACGACAACTCATACAGAAGGTAAGCCGCGAAAAATGGCGATTGTTGAGCGAGATGAGATACAAATTTTTCTAGTTCAAAATGACGACAAGCATCTTGCTGAAGGGACATCGTTTCGGATTCGAGTTGAAGGTATCGAACAGCTTTATGAAGAATTTTTAGCCCAGGGGGAAGATATAATTCATCCCAATCGCAAACTAGAAGCCAAACCTTGGGGTTGCAAAGAATTTGTAGTTATAGATAAAGCAGGTGTTTGTATTACATTTTATGATTTTGATAAGACTTGAATCGATAACTTTAATTCGCGTCTAACGTACTAATTGCGGATGGTGCGTTACGGCATTTTCAACATGACAGTTTATAGTTCACAATATTAGAGCCGTAACACACCCTACAATTTTTTCTATATTTCTTAACCTACGAAGGTAGGTTGTGCTTGTGTAGAAGCGGTTTCAACCGCCGTATAACACAATCCAAAATCCAAAATCGATACACCGGATACATTTATCCTCTAACATAAAGAAATATAAAGCACATTATCCTCAAAACAACCAATGCTAATTGTAGGATTGCTCGCTGCAACTTTAACTACCACTGCTTTTTTGCCGCAGATGATCAAAACCTGGCAATCTAAGTCAGCTAAAGATGTTTCTTACACCATGTTAATCACTTTTATCACTGGTGTATTTTTATGGTTAATCTACGGAATTATGGTTAAGGATATCCCGGTTATTCTGGCTAATGCGTTTACTTTAGTTTTTAACCTGGCAATTCTTTATCTTAAAATTAAATATGGAAAAACACCTCAAACAAAACGCTTGTGACATC
>JBARZF010000762.1:0-15749 GCA_049649675.1 Rivularia sp. (in: cyanobacteria)
CCCCACTACGAATGTGTTACCCCGCAAAATTAATGTGGTGGAGTACTCTTTTACGTCTCTAATTTTGTCTATCTACAATTTTTATGCTTACCAGTTTGCAGTTGGTTGAGGAGAAGAATTTATTGGATTTACTTGATTTTTGGGTAATGGCTTCCAGTAGCTGGCAACTAAACCAACCATCAACCACCATAAAGTATTTACCTGGGGACGATACCATACAGTATCAACAACACCATGACCGAGCATACCCACTAAAGTGACAATTCCGGCAATTAACCACAAACCTTGTACATTTCGTTGCTGTCTCAAACGTCGTAACTGCAATAAACCAGAATTAAACGTGACAATTAGCAGCCAAATAAAACAAACAAAACCAATTAAACCTGTTTCAACTGCGATTTCTAGAAATACTGAATAAGCACTCAAAGCTGTGAAATTAGGACGTTGATAAAGAGGGTAAATCTTATTAAATGCGCTATTACCCGGCCCAATACCAATTACCGGACGATCTTTAATCATTTCTATAGCAGCCATCCAAACATTAATTCGGAAGTTATTACTGCTATCTCCTCTACCGGCAAAAATACTTAAAACCCTTTCGCGCACGGGTTCGACGAATAATACTGCTAAAACACATACTGTTCCCAAACTTATTAAAAGAATTGGCAGCGACCAAGTACGCCAAAAAGGAGGCATATCGATACTCCACCAATACAATAATAATACTAAAAGAGCTAAAAATGATGCTACTAAACCAATCCAACCACCGCGACTAAATGTAAGTACTAAACAAGCACCATTGACAATAAACATGGTGAGCGCCAAAGCTTTAGTAAATCCGCTACGCCATGCAAAAATAGCGATAAAACTTAAAATTACAGCAGGAAGAATATAGCCAGCAAGTAAATTTGGATTACCTAAATAACTGTATATCCTTGTGGTTTTAGATAAAGAAGATTCTGGATCTACCCAAGTCGCTAATGCTTTTGCACCAAAAAACCATTGTCGCAATCCGTTGACGCTAACAATTAAAGATATATGTAGGTAAACGGCAATCAGCCAAGAACGAATCCGAGAAGATTTGAGTAATCTTGCACAAAGAGCAAACAACAATAAATATAAAGTTAGTTTTGTCCAACCAGTAAATGCTGCTTTTTTAACTGGTGATAGTGCCGTTGCTACAGTCGCGATTGCCCAGTAAAGGAAAATCAGCAAGTGTATTGGTGTAATTCCTGTCGCATTGGAATTAGCTGGTTCGTCTGAAATAGTCAGCAGCAACCAAAATCCGACACAGGCTGCAAGTAGTAAACCAATTAATCCATTGGAAACGAAAGGAGCCAGAATATATACAATACTTAATAATGCAACCGCAATTGCATCTCCCCAACGAAGTAAAATGCTAGTCTGCCGCCAAGAGCTTAAAAGCCCAACTAGAAGGCGGTGTAGGTAGCTAGAAGTAATATACTGCTTCAGGGGAACAGAAGATAAAGTTAACTGTTGCCAAAAGAAATCCATACAATTCGGGCCTTAGTCAATTAGCATCGAGCGAAAATCATGGACTAATAATAAAGTGCTTAGTCCGAAAAAAGTAATAATCTAGACTGCATTTAGGAAATTATTAATCAAATTATTAATCAATCCGGCGCAGGCTCTGGTGGTAATAGTTTTGTCTTTAACTATTACCACTTACCCATCAATCATTACAACGTACCTATTATCAATCCGAAAATTTTCCTGCGATGCTAATTAAAGATTGTTGGGAAAGCAAAAAATAAACCGCTTGGGGATTTTGCAAGATGTAGCCTTATGCATCTGCGACTGCTTGAGTATTACCTTGATTTAAAGGTAAAGAAAGTACATAGCGATATCCTGATTCTTGGGAACCTTGAATTGTAATGTCTCCTCCGTGTAACTCCGCCAACTGACAACTGAGTAATAAACCCAAGGTTTCGCGGGATACGCCACCAGATTGTGAATTACTTTCGTTGTCGGATGAATCAACAGCAATTCCACCAGAAGAAATATTCTCCGTAATTGGAATATTGTTCTTTGAAACCATACCATTGAGTGTTTGTCTGGTTTCGGGATGAGTGTTAAAGGCTGAATTGATATCCGATGAGAGTTCCATCGAAGATATTTGAGAAAGGCGGAAATAGGGATCTACTTCGGTTATTCCTTCTCCCAACCAAGGATGAGAAACCCAAATGGTAAGTAAGAGCGCCGAATCTTTATAAGAAACATGAATCCTCACAACGCTACCCGTTGCAGAAAGTTGAATCACGCTGAAAATCAGGTGATACAAAATTTGCCGCACTTTATCTTTGTCTAATGGCAAAATACGATTTCGTCCGGGTTCTATAGATAGACGAATGTCTTGCTCGCGACGGGCTGCTGCTTCTTCTAAAGTATTGATAGCTTGCTGGCAAAGCATTTCAATATCTACGGGAGCCAAATTCAGTTCGGTATTTGTATCATCCATTGCTCCCAACTCAGAAATCTCGTTGACTAAGGAAAGTAAATATCTACCGCTATGCTGAATAATTTCTAGATATTCTCTTTGCTTAGTTGTCAAAGGACCGTATATTTCCCGTCCTAAAACACTAGCCATACCTAAAACTGATGTTAAAGGAGTACGTAACTCTTGAGTCAACTGTCCTAAAAGCTGCAATTTCAACTGACTGGTGAAAACCGAATCTTGAAAAGCTGGCGCACTGATTTTGATTTCCGAGGCAGTAGCTTCTTCAAAGTTATTCGTTTTCTTAGAAGAAATACTTTTTGCTGTGCCTTCTTGCAGCAATCGGTTACGCTCGAATTCACTCATGCTCCAGCGAGCAATAATTTGTAAAAACTCAATATCCCTAGTGGAGAAATTGCGCGGCATTAAATCCATTACCGCTAATGCGCCCAAACAATACCCCTGGGCATCAATAAGTGGCACTCCAACATAGGCACGAATTCCATAATCCTTGACTAGCTTACCGGAAACTAGTTCGGCTTTATCCAGCTTATGAGTATCGTTAATTACTACCATTTGCATACTTTCTACTACCTGGGTACAGAAAGATTCTTGCCTTGATAGTTGACGGGTTTGTGCTAGCTGATTCATTAGTCCCAAACGGGACAAACCCACCGCTGACTTAAACCAGTGGCGCTCGTTATCTACAAAGCCCAGAATCGAAATAGGTGCTTCGAGGAAGTGGGCCGCAGTTTGAGTAGCTTCTTCAAAAACCGGAATTGTTTCTGGCTGCCGCAAACCCAACCTCAATAAAGCTTGAAGCCGCTGCTGCTCTTTGTTCTCAGGCGTTGCCCAACCATCTTTGTGGGCAAACATTTTGTTTTCAGGCTCTACCATTACCACTGCTACCTTAATTTTTCTTGGAAACTATATTTCATTTACTTATCTATCTATCGTCTTTACTATTCTTAAGCATTCCCCAAATTCACCTCAGACAAACAGGTTGCTGGAATTTTTTTTCCTAAATGGGAAATTTTTGTCACCTGCAAGCATCCAAAGGGGTAGTTTCACGGTTAATTAGTCGATGCTGTAAATAGCAGTTATATCTGTCTTGTCTTACGATCCATAAATCAAATAATTACCATTAAATAAAAGCTGAAAGATTGTTTATTGGCATATTAAATTATGCCCGTGGCTCTACTGAACTTTCTATAGTTCGTGTTTTTTTATCGTAAATACACTGTTGTCTGTCTCGATCGGAAAAACTATCAATGGTAATTAGATAAATAATTGATTAAGCTCAATTTTATTCATAGATACTCGAAATGTTTTGAGTATTTTCATCTAGTTTCTTGTCGGGATTTTACTATTAAATAAATAAATAGTCCTAAATCTTATTAAGTCGCCGCCTATTGTATAGCAGACTGCATATTCTAATCTTAATTTCAATATATCGCTCGGCAATAAAGTGTTAGATAATTTGCAATATTGAAAAGTACAATTGATTAACTACTTAAAAAAATATTCAGATAATTGTCATAAAGATAAGACAAAATTAGATAAAGAATAGCAAAAAGTTAGTGAATTATTGAAGGTCGCTGAAGATAAAATAGAAAAAAAGAAAATTAATATAAAATTTACAGAACCTTCATAATATTTGTTTGCTGATTTCTAAGTAGTTAGTCATAAATAGATAAGGCGCGTATAAAAAAAATGATATTTACTAAAAGAGGCTGCGGATTATATGAGTGATGTAAATGTGAAAATTCCCTTTGTAGACTTAAGTTTGCAGCATCAACCAATTCAGACACAAATGCGGCAAGCAATTGAAGATGTATTGGAACGGGGAGATTTTATTTTAGGTAAAGCGCTGAGTGATTTTGAAACAGAATTTGCTGTTTCTTCGGGTGCGGAATATGGCATTGGAGTCGCTAGTGGAACCGATGCGATCGCGTTAGGTTTGCAAGCTTGTAATATAGGTGCTGACTCCGAGGTGATTCTCCCTGCAAATACATTTGTCGCAACATTGATTGGAGTTTTGCGTGCGGGTGCTAAACCAATTTTTGTCGATTGCGACCCGAACACTGCTTTAATAGATTTAGCAGCAGCAGAAAATGCGATTACACCGAAAACTAAAGCTATTGTTCCAGTGCATTTGTACGGTCAAGTCGTGTCGCCTAAAGAATTAATAGATTTTGCCGAAAGACACAACCTAATGATTTTTGAGGATGCAGCGCAAGCACACTTAGCCCACAGAGATGGATATAAAGCCGGTTCCATAGGAATCGCAGCAGCTTATAGTTTTTATCCTAGTAAGAATTTGGGTGCATTTGGTGATGGTGGAATATTACTTACTTCAGATAAGGAAGTAGCACAGAAAATGGTGCGTTTGCGGAATTATGGTGCATCGAAAAAGTATTACCACGTCGAGTTGGGGACAAATAGCCGCTTGGACACTTTGCAAGCAGCAGTACTGCATCAAAAGTTGCCCCATTTAGCAGGGTGGAATGCCAGCCGTCTGAAAATAGCCCAGCAGTACGATCGCGAACTAGCGCCTTTAAAGTCATTGGGAATTAATCCCATGCAAAATCAAAGTGGTAACGGACACGTTTATCACCTTTATGTAATTAAAATAGATAAATCCTGTCCTTTACAAAGAGAGGAAATTCAAGAAAAACTTGCTGCGATGGGAATTCAAACTGGAATTCACTATCCGATTCCCTGCCATCTCCAGCCTGCTTTTAAGGATTTAGGTTATGAAATGGGAGACTTCCCTCATTCTGAAAAGTTAGCAAAACAAATATTATCTTTACCCATGTACCCCGGTTTAACTAACAATCAAGTCAAAGAAGTGGCAACAGTAATTGCATCAGTAGTTAGCGAACGGCAATATAAATTGCTCCATATTTAAGAAGCATTAACCAATTTTAGACTTTATCAAAATAATTGAGTCTAAAGCAGTATAATTATTTCTTGATGAAAGTTTTTGTATCACGATTAATCATAAAGATTAATCTATAGATTAAATTCAAAATCTAAAAGATAAAATTTAATAGCTGCTGGCATTTTTTGCTAAACGTTTTTACAGATAAATACAAGATGAATTAACTAAAATTATGTTAACTCAGCATCAAATAAGACGTTCGATTCCACCGCAAATATTTAATTATGCAATATTAGCTATATTAGCTCTACTGTATGCTCCCTTAGTATATTTTTGGTACGATGGCTGGTTAAACAAAAATATTAGTATCGAACACGAATATTTTAGTCACGGTATTATTGGTTTTCCATTCGCAGCTTATCTAGCTTGGATGAATCGTAAACAGTGGGTAAGATTACCGGATAATACTAATGTCTTTGGTGGCATATTATTAGCAATCGGAGGAGTTTTCTACCTTAGCGGTGTCGGTGAATGGGTAAACCTTTCTTTCCCAGTAATATTAACTGGATTATGTTTATGGTTGAAGGGAATTAAAGGTTTAAAATTACAGGGTTTTCCTTTATTATTAATTCTGCTGGCAACTCCTAATTCTGTACCTTATTTAATAGCACCTTTTACTTTGCCTTTGCAAAGCTTTATTGCCGGAACTGCTGGCTTCATTGTCAACCAAATTGGTCTAGATGTAGTTGTAGATGGAATTAATATATACGTAAATCAGCGCATTGTAGAAGTTGCACCTTACTGTGCGGGTTTAAAAATGCTGTTTACTACTATCTATGTTGGTTTAATTCTGCTTTATTGGACGGATACTTTATCTTCCAGACGTAAAAGCATTTGGTTTTTATCAATAGCAGTAATTCTCAGCGTTACCGCCAATATAATTCGCAATACTTTACTTACCTTTTTTCATGGAACCGGACAAGATGGTGCTTTTCACTGGTTGCATGATAGTTGGGGTGGGGATTTGTATTCCGCTTGTATGTTACTACTATTAATACCAGCGATTAATTGGATTGATAGCTATTTTTCAGAAGACTCGCTTGAGAATTCAGAGGACGAAATTCAGTAAATTGTCTGTTGCCAACACTGCACAATCGGTAAAGCACTGTTGAAATTACTGAACTCATAATGCCAGTATAAAAAGTACAATTTTGTCTTTTGTAGTTAATAGTTCATTCAATGATTTCCCTTTCCCGATTTTTTAAGGAACGTCAGTTTTTGCAGATAGCAGCGCTTTTACTATTGGCGCTGCTAATGGCGATAGGGGCACTACCAGGCTACTTCAAAGGTGATTGGCAATGGAAAGAACCACCACCCATCATCAAACTTGGAGAAATAAAGCAGCTGCGTAAAACAGGTTTAACGTTACCTGGTTGGAAAGTAACTCAACAGCAGGAGCAGAATCTGGGTTCTGGTAAATGGTCTTTGCAACTTATGGAAAATGAGGGTTCCAAGCAAACAGCGATATTATTGTTGCTACCTCAAAACGGTCCCAAAAGCCAACCGCAGGTTGAATGGACGGAAATTAACAGTTGGGGAAGAATGCAGTGGGGAGAGTGGCAGGTTGCTCAATATAGAGAAGCCCAATTTATGGTTGATCGGCCACAACTTAAAGATAAAACTGAGGTAAAAGCAAGATTTTTCCGTGGTACTAGCAAAAATCAAACTTTCGCTGTTTTGCAATGGTACGCAATGCCAAACGGTGGGCATTTTTCGCCTTTAAACTGGTTTTGGGCCGACCAGTTAGCACAGTGGCATAAACAGCGGGTTCCGTGGATTGCTGTTAGTTTATTTATTCCAATGGAGCCTTTGGGGGAAGTAGAAACAACCTGGGAACAAATAAAGTCTATTGGTGAAACGGTGCAAACTAGATTGTTTGATTTCAATTAATTTCAATTCTTGATATAGACTTAGATATTTTTTGATTTAACAGTATTTTCGCCCCTTCAGAGGATAGGCAGAGTATAAAAAATATATAGTAAATAAATCTTTTAACTGTTAACTGTTTTCTAGAAATAGGCGTTTATTCGTTTTTATGCCTTAAATAAGTTTATGAAGCACAGATGTTTAGAACTCAATTACGTCATATGCGTGGATTCAACGCCTTTTGTGTTGCTAGTCTTCAAATAAGTGTTTTTTTGGCAACAGCTTCCCAACCTATTTTTGCGACTATTCCTCCAGAACTACCATCACAACAAGATCCTGTAGGGCCGCTCCCTGCCCCCCCACCTGATGCGGAGTTTTTAGCTCCGCTTCCCTCGAACGACGATGGAGAGATATCACCTCAATTTACTAGATATCTTCTAGGCACTGGTGATGTAATCGCTATATTTGTAGAAGCACCCGAAGGTCGTTATCGTTTGGGACCAGGAGATGGAATTACTGTAATAGTGCAGCGTTTCCCCGATTTGAGCTTCCAAGCATCGATAAATCGAGAGGGTAATGTTGTAGTGCCTTTAGCCGGAACAGTATCTCTCCAAGGTTTAACCTTAGAACAAGCCCAGGCAAAAATTCGTGCTGTCTTGAATCGTTTTGTAGTCGAACCAAGCGTTACCGTAGCATTAGCCGCGCAACGTCCTCCTTTAAATTTTCAGACGAGGGTAGATGTAGAAGGTAATATCGCAGTACCCCGACTGGGAAAAATTTCGGTAAAAGGTTTAACTCTTGAAGAAGCCCAAGAAAAAATTCGTTTGGGTTTACAGCGCACTCAAGTAGATCCTGTTGTCACGATTTCCTTATTATCACCGCGACCGATTCAAGTAAATGTCGCTGGAGAAATATTTAGACCTGGGGTTTATCCCGTGAATCCGGCATTACCCCTCATTCTTGATGTTCTGCGGACGGCTGGGGGTTCAACTGAAACGGCGGATTTGCGGCAAATTCAAGTACGTCGCAAACTAATAGATGGTTCGGTAGTTTCGCAAAATATTGACTTGTATACTCCGTTGTTAAATGGCAGTACTTTCCCGTCTCTACGGTTACAAGATGGCGATTCACTAATTATTCCGCGCCGTGAAGTTGCGATGGATGATGGTTATGACACGAATGTGGTTGCGCGTTCATCTTTAGCACAGCCTGCAATTAGAGTTCGTGTATTAAATTATGCTTCTGGAGCAATTGTTACTCAAACTTTACCTAATGGCAGTAATTTTATTGATGCTTTAGGAAGTGTCAGCATTCCTCGTTCCGATTTGAAAGATATTGCTTTAGTACGCTTTGATTCGGAACAAGGTAGGGCAGTTACCCAAAAACTAAATGCGAGAAGTGCCCTTAGAGGAGATGCATCTCAAAACGTACCGTTGCAAGACAACGATGTTATTGTTGTTGGTCGAAATTTGATTGGTAAAATTACCAACGTTCTTTCAAATGTTACTAGACCTTTTCTTGATGTTCAGTCTTTTGTTCGCTTTTTTGAAGCCTTCACTTTTTAGGCATCCATATAAATCCGCTGATATTATCTATGTCTCCCGCCAATTCTGTTTGTATTTACCTTTGCCATGACTCCACCAATTGTTAAGCGCTATCTAATTGCTTTTGATAAATACAAATGGATCGGATTAGCGAGTTTTGGTTTAGTTGTTGCCGGGTCAACTTTATTAGCCGTACAGCCAGAACCACCTGCTAAATATAATGCCATTGGAGCCTTAACTTACACCCGTCCGCCAGTTAGTTTTTCCGCAACTGGTAGTGAAATTCAGCAAAGAGGTTTGGCATTATCAAAAGAAGTTTTAAAACAACCCAAAGTAATTGAAGCTGTTGCACAAAAAGTCAATGATAAACCACAAAAGATTGATAGAAATCTTGATGTTAGCGTACCTGAAGTAGGGGCAGATGGTCAGTTAAGTGCTGGCTTTATTACTATTAAATACCAAGATACAGAGCGTGAAAGAGCCAAACAGGTAGTGTCTGCCTTAATGCAGGCAATGGTACAGTTGAGCGGTGAAATTAATAGCAGACGATTACAAGATATTATTGACAAAATTGAGGAAAGACTGCCAAAAGTTACGAGTGAATTAGAAGAGGCTGAAAAGAAATTAGAACAATACGATCGCATAGAACGACCGGCAATTCTAGCTGCTGAAAATGGCAGTTTGCTCAACACCATTACAGGTAGCCAGAATCAACAAAGGCAAATTAAATTGACCGTTTCTGGTATTGATGCTCAGATTCGCAGTTTGCAACAAAGGTTAGGTTTGAGCGCTCAACAAGCATATACTTCTTCGGCTTTAAGTGCCGATCCGATTATTGGTAATTTACGCAACCAAATTTATCAAGTTGAATCGCAGATGGAGGTTTTGAGAAAAGACTATCGTCCGACTCACCCGAATATGGTTCAGTTACAGCGTCAAAAAGATGCTTACGAAAAACTGCTGCAACAACGTGCAGCTGAAGTAGTCGGTGGAATAGATAATACTGCTCCTCTTCCCAATGTTTCTGGTGTCCGCGCTCAAAGTAATTTAGATCCAGCACGACAGCAGTTAGCAAATCAATTAGTAGCTTTACAAACTCAACGAGAAACTTTGCAAAGACAGTTGCTTGATTTGGTGCAAGAACAAGCCAGACTACAGCGAGATTACGCTCTCATCCCTAACAAGCAATTAGAGCGTTCGCGCTTAGTACAGCAGGTAGGTTTAAAAAAAGCCGTTTACGACCAAATGCAGGCAAAATTAGCCGATGCCAGAACCGCAGAAGCAGAAACAGTCAGTACTTTAGCTATTGCTCAACTACCGGAAGCTAAACAACAAGAATCATCCGCTCAAAGCGTACCTGTAACTTTAGGTATAGGTGCTTTCTTAGGGCTGTTAATTGGTGGCGGTGTAATTTTCTTATTAGGTACTCTCGAAGGAACTTTCAAAACAAAAGAAGATATTCGCAACGCACTCAAGCAGCGAGAAGTTTTGCTACTTGCTGAATTGCCCCTAATGCGAGTTGAAGACGTAGAAGGGCTTGTTCCGGTGGTGCTTTCTGCCGAGTCTGCCTACATGGAGATTTTAGAAAAATTCCGCTCTAATGTACGTCGATCTGGTGGTAAAAAAGTTAAAGTCGTACTTGTTACTAGTACGGGTAGTTCAGAAGGTAAAACTACAAGCGCTTACAACTTAGGCATTGCCTCCGCTCGTGCTGGAAAAAGAACATTAATTATCGAAACAGATTTGCGATCGCCATCTCGTTGTGAATCGCTAAATGTAAATATCGACTCAAATGCCAACATTGAACCCCTGCGCTACTACGGCAGCAGCGAATGCATCCACCTTGTTCCAGAAGTAGAAAACTTATACATTGTACCTAGCCCAGGACCTTTAGGACAATCAGCCGCAGTTCTTGAATCGAGCGAATTACGGCGACTAATGGAAGATTCCAGAGAACGGTTCGATTTAGTAATCTTAGATACAACGCCTTTGGGTTTATCAAATGATGCCTTACTAATTCATCCTTACAGCGACGGTATGGTTGTGGTAGCTCGACCAAATTATACCCAAGAAAATATATTTGGTGAAGCCATTGATGAATTAGTTGAATCTGAAATGGGATTATTAGGAGTAGTTATTAATGGTGCCGATGTAAATATGACTGTTGAAGAACCTATTTCACGCTTTGAAGAAGAAGATTCAAATATTATACATCCGGAGGAGTATTCGACAGTGCATCGGAATTAAGGAGATGGGGGGATGGGGAGATGGGGGGATGGGGAGATGGGGAGATGGGGAGATGGGGGGGGACTAGGAAAATTTTAACCTTTAACCTTTGACCCATGCCCCATGCCCAACTGGTAACTGATAACTGGTAACTGATAACTGCTAACTGATAACTGCTAACTCGTAACTGGTAACTCTTATTATTAATCGTCGTTGAATAAACCAAGCAAGGGACCTAAAAGTAATCCAAATGCAAACCCGCCGATATGTGCCCAATAAGCGACTCCACCTGTTTCCATAGTCATATTAACGGCTCTTTGCAAATCGGCAACACCGGATATAACATTCTGGACAATGTAAACTCCTATTAGTATCCACGCTGGGACTCTAGGGGTAATTATAAAAAAACCTAGAAGAATAAAAGTTCTAACTAAAGCCTGGGGAAAGCGAATAAGGTAAGCACCTAAAACTCCAGAAATAGCACCAGAAGCACCTAATGAAGGGATAGTAGAATCCATACCAATAAACCACTGACATAAAGCAGCTAAAGCGCCGCAAGCCAAATAAAAAATTATATATTTAAAATGACCTAAACGGTCTTCAATATTATTACCAAAAACCCACAGAAACACCATATTAGAAATTAGGTGCCACCAACCGCCGTGTAAGAATTGTGATGAAAACAAAGTTGCCCATTCTGGTACCGGCTGATCGATCGCGCCACTACCAAAGCTAGCACTTAGCTGTTGCGGTACCACTGCATACAATTGCAAAAACTGATTTAATTGAGCATCTGACAAAGACAATTGGTGAAGAAACACTAAAACATTCATGCCAATCAAACCGTAGGTAATATAAGGAGTGATTCGCGTTGGGTTTTCGTCGTATAGAGGAAACACTGGTGTTTTTGTTTTTTTTTGAGTAACAACTGCACTATAACCCGTAGGGCTTACAGTTGCGAATAAGAGAGCATTTCACCTTACAAATAGTTTCATAAAATATAATAATTTGGGAATAGGGAACAGGGAATAGGAAAAAATCACGATGCGCTCCTGTTCCAATGCCCAATTACCAATTACCAATTACCAATTACCAATTACCAGTTACCAAGATTCGTCGGGCGATTTATCGCTAAACAAACCTAATATGGGGCCGAGGATTGCTCCAAAAACAAAACCGCCAGCGTGCGCCCAATAGGCAATTCCACCGCTTTCCATGCCAATATTAGTAGGCATTCCTAAACTAGAAACACCATAAAAAGCTTGTTGAATAAACCAAAATCCTAAAAAGAAGTAAGCCGGAACTCGGAAGGTAGGGAAAAAGATGCCCAAAGGTACCACACCAAGAACTTCTGCTTTCGGAAACCGGATAATATACGCTCCCATCACACCGGCGATCGCACCGCTAGCACCTAAAGAAGGAATTGCGGAACCTTGGGAAAAATACCACTGAGTCAAGGATGCTAATACACCGCAAGCCAAGTAAAAAACTAAATATTTGATATAGCCTAATTTTTCTTCAATATTGTTACCAAAAATCCACAAAAATAACATATTACCTCCCAAGTGCAACAAACCACCGTGTAAAAACTGGGAAGTAATTAAAGTCAACCATTCGGGAACGGGTTGATTTACTGCAATTCCGCCAAAAGTGGAGCTTAATTCTCGCGGTACTACAGCAAATAAATGAAGAAAACCGTCTAGAGACTGGGGGGGCAAACTCGATTCGTATAGAAAAGCTAGGACATTGACGGCAATTAGTCCATAAGTAACATAAGGTGTTATGGAAATCGGATTATTGTCTCTAATTGGAACCACGGCAGTTTTCCTGATTTTGAAGCACAAGCATTACATTACCGAATTTTGACAATAAGCGCTTCTAACTTGCGATTGACATATTTATAAAGATTTTTCGTAATTAAGTCAGATGTTTTACTGCTTTGATTCGATTACATGAGTATTGTTATCAAGTTGATGCTTCAAATTTTTATTTTGTTCAATATTAAAGATGCATCACTTTTTATGAGGAACGGGGAATAGGCAATAGGCAACAGAAAGATGTTGCGGCATTGCATAGATTCAAAGCTTTTTATTTAAAGATTTAAAGAAGTTTTTCTCAACCAGTCACCGTTCCCCGTTCCTCTCTTTGTCAGCATTCCCTGTTCCCCCTTCAAAATATGAAAACAATCCAAATTGATATCCGTCGAACTGAACGTATAAATGCGATTATTCAACAACGGCAAAGATTTGCCCTGAGAATCGAAGGCGATAAAGCAAATCTAGAAGCTTGTAAGTTAGCACTGGTTAATTTAAAACAGTACCAATCTGAGTTTAAAGGTCCGAGTGTTGACGCTACATCTGCTAAACGTTTAAGAGAAATTGATTTTGGAGTAATTAATCAAATCGATAATCTTTTAAATTTACTAGGAAAACTGCGCTCTCGTTGTAGTCGCACCACAATAAATATTGCAGTTATTGGTTATGCTCGACAAGGTAAAAGTCGCTTGTTACAAAGTTTGACAGGACTCAGCAACAAAGTAATTCCCGATGGTGGTGAGGGATACTGTACGGGTACGTTAAGCAAAATTGTTCATCAACCAAGATTACAAAAAGCAGTAGCCAAGGTAAATTTTTATTCAGCTTCGGAATTCCAAAACCAAGTACTTGCTCCTTATTACGAAACTTTGGGTTTAGGTAAAAAACCTATAGCTGTTGAAGAATTTGCTCGCACTCCTCCACCTGCTTTACCTTTAGAAAAAAAAGATAGCGAATTTGACAAAGCTAGATACGGACATCTGCGTAAGGATTATTATTCTAATATTGCCAAATATCGCCATTTACTTAATTCTCCCACCATAGAAATTGCTGAATCAGAAATTCCGCAATATGTAACTCAAGATGCAAAAAATGATCGTGGCGATAAAATTGTTAATTATTTAGCAGTTAAGGAAGTTCAAATATCTTGTTCTTTTCCTTACGAAGATATTGGTCAGATTTGCTTATTAGATTTACCAGGATTAGGAGATACAAATTTAATTGAAGCAGAACGATTAATTAAAATTCTCTCCGAAGAAGCCGATTTTATTTTATTTGTTCGCAGACCGGAAGCCAATGCTGTTTGGGGAGAAGCACATCTAAAGCTGTATCAAATTGCTCGCAATGCTTTATCAAATTTTCCTCTTGCTAAATGTTCTTTCATGATTCTCAATCGCACCAAACACGGTGTGGAAGGTGGTGATAACAGTTACCGCTGTCAGAAATTGCAGGCAGAACTAAAAAACACACCAATTCGAGTTGCAAAGTGTATTATTGCCGATTGTTCCGATTCTCAAGAGGCTTTTACTGAAGTTTTAGAGCCGATTCTCGATTATTTAGTTGATAACGTAGAGTCAATTGAAAAAGAATATAGGCGGGAGTGCCAACAACAATTAAATATACTTCATCAAAATATTGGTATTGAGTTAAACAAAGCTAGTTCGGCTTTAACAAGGTACGGTGATGGAGATTTATTATTTGAACAACTATTTGAACAGTTTTGGCGTAAATTAACGAACGACTTAGAAAAATTATTAGCAGATTTAAAAGAAAATCGGAATAGCTTAGATAGCGAATTTGAACAAAGAGTCAAAAATGCAGTTCAACGATGTCGAACGGATGTAGGCATTCCTACAACCACTGAAGAAATTACAGAACGTCGTCATCTATTTGGGTCTTACAGCACCGCTTATAACGATTTTTTACATGAAATACGTACTAATTTTTTAGAACATTTCCTATCTTTAGATCGAGCAATGCAGCTTTCATTAGAAAGCCGAAAATATTTAGTTATAAAAATTATTAAATCTTATCTAGGAGAACTTGTAAGTTCTCAGGAAATCGAATTTCTCCAAATTATATATACCCTTCTTCCCGATAGTGCCAGCAATCTTAAACTAGGTTTTCAAAAGCTATATGAATTCGATGTTTCTAATGCTGGAAGAATAATCCGCCTTCTCAGACTTAATATTGATAAACTTAAGCCAGATAATAACCAATTTGAAGAAGCTACTGGTGAATTTCAGATTGAAGAACAAATATTAAATAGATTACAGAAACTACATCAAGAAGCTACCGATACATCCGAACAAGCTTTAAATCAAATACTTTGCGAACCTTCTACAGATGCTTATTTTATGGTAGAAGAATTTGTAGATAGAGTGATTCGCGCTAAAAATGTACAGTTAGAATGGCGAATTTTTCTTCGTAAAGAATCATTAAAAGTTTGGTCGGAATTTGAACAGATAGAACAGCGCGTTCAACAGCAAAACATTTGGAGAGCATTGGTTGAACGCGCTAAAGAAGTTAATGGTTTGTTAGTTTAGAGAATGGGGAGAGGGGGTAGAGGGGGAGATGGGTAATGGGGAGACAAGAGGAATAAGTTAGGAGTTAGGAGTTATGAATTAACAATTAACAATTACCAATGCCCAATCCCAATGCCCCATTCCTATAAAACTAAAAAGTTAAGAGTTATCAGTTATAACTCTTAACTATGAATTGAGAATTAATTTTGAATTCTGACAAATTTACTTGAGCAGTGCGTTAGCCAATGGTTTGACATACCTCCTCTTCCTTAAGGAGAGAGGATTCCTTGACGCTTCATTGGGTTGTGCTACCCTGCGGAGTCTTACCATCCCTC
The DNA here is from genome assembly GCA_049649675.1 of Rivularia sp. (in: cyanobacteria). Lineage (GTDB taxonomy): Bacteria > Cyanobacteriota > Cyanobacteriia > Cyanobacteriales > Nostocaceae > Rivularia. The sequence goes on from JBARZF010000762.1 coordinate 15,710, forward strand.
CACGTCCGTTTAGAGTCTCCCAATGCCCTAGGTTGACTAT
>JBARZF010000763.1:0-2409 GCA_049649675.1 Rivularia sp. (in: cyanobacteria)
CGCCTGCGGGATATCCTTCGGCGTGAATATAGCTAATTTCTTTTAATTTTAAAGCGCCTTCTAAAGCAATAGGAAAGTTAATTCCTCTTCCTAGAAATATAAAGTCTCTGGTTTCGGTAAATTCGTGAGCTAGTTGTTGGGTTAATTGTTCTTGTTTTTGCAGATTTTCTTCAATTTGTGTGGGAATCATCCGCAATCCGGCAATCATCTCGGTGATTCTTTCAGTGGGAACGGTTTTACAGCGATAAGCTAAATCTAACGCCAACGCATAAAACGCCATCAACTGAGCGGTGAAAGTTTTTGTCGCCGCTACACCAATTTCAATTCCGGCAAGAGTATTAATAATATGCGGAACCATCAATCCCAAGCTGCTTTCGGGACGATTGGTGATACCCAAAAGTCGTGGTTGATACTTAGCATCTTTTGCTTCTCGACGTTGTTTTTCCATCGCTAAAGCTGCCAAAGTATCCGCAGTTTCACCGGATTGAGTTACGCCAATTATTAATGTATTAGGTGTTAAAGGTGTTGGTGAATAGCGGAATTCGGAAGCGTAATGTACGTGAGTGGGAATTCCCGCAAATTGTTCTAATAAGTATTTTCCGACTAATGCCGCGTGCCAACTAGTACCGCAGGCAACTATCTGTATTTGTTCTAAATCGTTATAAAGTTCGTCTGGTAAACCCAAATTAACCGGGGAATTTGTATAGTCTAAAGTATCTTGATGGCTGAAATAAGCATCTAAACAAGCTCTTACCACACCTGGTTGCTCGTAGATTTCCTTGAGCATAAAGTGCTTGAATCCCTGCTTCTCCACCATTACGGGATTCATATTCAGCAATCTTGGTTGCTTTTTCAACCTTTCCCCAGCGAAGTTATAAACCTCTACACCCAAAGGCGTTAAACGTGCCATTTCTCCATCGTCGAGATTTAGCACCGCACGGGTATGAGAAATAATCGCTGGAGTATCCGAAGCACAGAAAAATTCACCTTGTCCAAAACCAATTACCAAAGGAGCTTGCTGACGCACCAGGATGATTTCATCGGAAAAATCAGCACAAATCACAGCAACAGCAAAAGCACCAGTTAGCTGATTAACTGCTTTTCGCACTGCTTCCAAAAAGATTGCATCCGGATAAGTTTCTCCCAGAGCAACTTCTTCTTTAAGAAACTGAGCTATTAAATGGGGGATAACTTCAGTATCGGTATCCGAACGAAATTCATGCCCTTGAGCCTTTAAATCTTCCCGCAACTCGCGGTAATTCTCAACAATACCATTCATTACCACCGCCACCCGCAGCGCAGTATCCATATGGGGGTGAGCGTTATATTCTTCCGGCTTACCATGCGTCGCCCATCTGGTATGTCCAATACCAACACGCGCCGGATTTTCTAAATGTTCTAATTTAGTACGTAAATTGTGTAACTTACCTTTAGCTCGAACGCAACTAATCTCACCTTCCGATATCGTAGCGATTCCAGCAGAATCATAGCCCCGATATTCTAATTTTTCCAATCCTGCGAGTAAAACATCAGTCGCCACTTGTGCGCCGATATAACCAACAATTCCGCACATAGTTCACACCACTCCGTTTTCCGTTTGGACACAACTGGTTATAGTAGTTAACACATACTTCAAGATCAAGCCAAGGAAAACGGAGTAAATTAATACTTACTTTATACAGAGATTGGGGATTGGGCATTGGGGATTGGGCATTGGGAATTGGGAGAGGGGGTAGAGGAGCCATTTGTGTGCGGGGGTTCCCCCCGTTGAGCAAAGTGGCGTGGGGGAGAGGGGGGAGAGAGGGTAGATAATTTCTAACTCCTAACTCCTAACTCCTAACTCCTAACTCTTAACTCTATTCCCTATGCCCCATGCCCCATTCCCCATTCCCACTTTAATAAGCTAAACCCATACTGCGAGTGGTTTCAGCGCCCAGATAAACCCGGATGCTTAAGAAATCAGTAGGACAAGCCGTTTCGCAACGTTTGCAGCCTACACAGTCTTCGGTACGGGGGGAAGCAGCTAGTTGTGAGGCTTTACAACCATCCCAAGGCACCATTTCCAATACGTCAGTGGGGCAAGCGCGAACGCACTGAGTACAGCCAATGCAGGTATCGTAAATTTTAACGGTATGAGACATTTAAAAAAACTCCTTTCCGAGTGTACAACTCTATCGAAAGAATAATAATCAAGGGCTAGTTTACCTCAGTGCCTGAGTCGTTGTATTCAAAAGGCCACATAACTTCAAACAATGTAATACAGTTAGCAGTTAGCAGTTAGCAGTTAGCAGTGAACAGTGAACAGTAACCAGTGAACAGTTTCAAAAATATCTACCCCCTCCCCTTGTCTCCCCATCTCCCCATCTCCCCATCTCCCCATCCCCCCGTCTCTCCATCCCCCCTCTTCCC
>JBARZF010000764.1:0-5950 GCA_049649675.1 Rivularia sp. (in: cyanobacteria)
ACAAGTTCGCTGCCAGTTGTACCATCAAAAGCTGCATCAACGCTGTAACCTTCGCGAGTTAATAAGCGAGTTAAAGGGTTGGTGAGTTCGGTTTCGTCGTCAACTATCAATATTCGCATCTTTTTAATTTTGGATTTTAGATTTTGCGGAAAGTTTGGGGTGTAGATTTTCTTCCCCCAAAACTTTCTAAGACAGATTTTAGATTAATAAATATATCCAGATACTAAATAAATGGTAGGTTAAATAGAGATGGGGAGAGGGGGAGACAAGGGGAAAAGGAGAGATTTTAATTCCTAACTCTTAACTCCTCACTCTTAACTTTCCAATCCAAAATCTAAAATCTAAAATCCAAAATCATGCTAACCGTTGCACTACCAAAAGGTGGACTTTTAAAAGAGAGTATCCGCTTACTAAAATCTGTAGGTTTGGATTTTAGTGCTTTTTTAACAGAAGAAAATCGCCAGTTGCAAATATTGGATGCTAGCGGAAAAGCTAGAGGATTAAAGGTAAGAGCGCAGGATGTACCCGTTTATGTAGAATACGGGCAGGCTCAGTTGGGTATTGTTGGTGAAGATGTGCTGCAAGAGAAAAAGCCGCAAATTGCCCGTTTAGTTGATTTAGGATTTGGTTATTGTCGGATGTCGGTAGCAGTGAAATCTTCAGCCCCTTACAAATCACCTTTAGATTTACCCGCAGATTGCAGAGTTGCATCTAAATACGTAAATTGCGCTCGCGATTATTTTCAAAGTTTGGATTTTACTGTAGAAATTATACCCTTATCTGGTTCTGTGGAATTAGGGCCAATTACGGGAATGTCGGAGGCGATAGTTGATATAGTTTCGACGGGGAAAACTTTAAAAGAAAATGGTTTGATTGAAATTGCCACCTTATATGAAAGTACCGCGATGTTGATTGCTCATCCTTTAGCTTATCGTTTGAACAAGGATGGGATTAGCGATTGGATTGGTAAGTTACGGGAAGTTAGGGAATTGGGCATAGGGCATAGGGCATAGGGCATGAGAGATTGGTAATTGGTAATTGTTAAAAATTCTCCCCCCTCTTCCCCCTCTTCCCCCTCTCCTTTAATTAGAAGTGCTGTTAGCGGAGCGTGCCGTAGTAAGGCATAGCCGCCACGTAGAAACTTGAGACTCTGTGCGATCGCCACAACCCAATGGCAATATTAAGGGAGGAGAATCCACACCCCAATTTGCCTCTCCTACAATCCAAAATCTAAAATCTGGTGCAGGAAAGCTTTGGGGTTCGTAAATCTACACCCCAAACTTTCCGCAAAATCCAAAATTGAAATTATCCGTGATAACTTTCTCCGGTAACTTTACCCCGGAAAACTACATATGAATAAAGATTGTAGAACAGCATAACCGGAATTAAAGCACCGATAAATATAATCATAATTACCAGTGAAGTGGGATCGGCGGCGGCTTGATAAATGGTAATTCTGCTAGGGATAATGTAGGGAAAAACAACTAAACCTAGTCCGATAAATGAGAGTAGAAAAAGCAGTATTGTCCAGAGAAAAGGCATTCTGTCTGCTTTTTGATTCAAGCTTTGAAGTAATTGCCAAATTAAGAAAATCCCGATTAAGGGTATTAAGGCAAAAATATAAACTTTCTTGTTTGGAAAATAACCGAATTCGAGTAGTTTCGTAAATAAAAGCAGTAACGCCTGTAATTAAAATTGCTCCAATTAATGTTGTAACAGCGGCAATTTTAGCTGTTTTTCGGTGAGTTTGCTGCAATTCTCCATCGGTTTTCCAAACTAAATAAATAGAACCAATTAAGACGTAACCTTGAATTAAAGTTAAAGTTACTAATACCGATGGAATAGTGACATACCGGACAATTATGCATTATGCAGGGATAAGGGGTTTTTCACTTTACGATCTTGCCAAGTGATGATATACAAACAAATTAAACACGCAACGGCTTAAGACAATAACTCCTAACTGCTCACTGCTCGCTGCTCACTGTTGACTGTAATTACATTCCGCAATTCCGATTGGCTGCTACTGCTTGTTTAATTTTCTTGGGGAAGGGAAGGTTAAGATTTTCCATAAAATTAATAAATTCATCGCGGGTTTTTCCAGCGAATCGGGGATTTAGTTGTTTTTCTTCCGCAATTGTGGAAACTGTACATCCTTTGTAATCGTGAGCTGGATAAACCAAAGTTTCGTCGGGTAGGGTAAACAATCTTTTGGTAATGCAGTCGTATAAAATTCCTGCATCCCCATCTTGAAAATCGGTTCTTCCGCAACCCCGAATAAATAAAGCGTCCCCGGTTAATAAGTGAGTGTTGTTGATCAAATAAGCCATATGGCTGTTAGTATGTCCGGGAGTTGAAATTCCTTCGATGGTGACTGCACCAATTTGCAATATTTGTCCGTGCTGTATAAAACTATCAGCGCATTTCACCTGAGAATTTTTCGGGAAAATGCTTAGACATCCCGTAGCTTGACGGAGTTTTCCCGTAGCGGTAATGTGGTCAGCATGAATGTGAGTATCTAAGCAATAACGTAGATTGAGTCCAAATTCATTTAATAAATCTATATCTCGTTGAAATTGTTCTAATACTGAATCTACAATTACTGCTTGTTTAGTATGGCGATCGGCGATTAAATAAGTATAAGTACTTGATTCGGAGTCAAAAAGTTGACGAAATAACATAAATATATATATATCCCAATGCTAATTAGCAGTTAAAATTAATTTTGAAAACAATAGCACTTAACTTCAGATAAGCGAAGTTATCAACAACACAGTAATTAAAGCTATGTTTGTTTAAACAGTTCTTTTGCTAGTTTTATTTTTTTAAGGTGATTGATAATGAAATTATTACAAACTATTTATAAACGTTTTGTATTGTTGTTTATAGTACTTATTATTTGTATAAATATTACTGCTTGTCACAGTACAATTGCTGCAAATACGCAAATTAGTTCAACCGAATTAATTGAACTTATTCAAGCAGAGAAAGCACCCGTAATTTTAGATGTACGTACTTCTGAGGAATATTCACAAGGTCATATTCCAGGAGCAATTAATATTGAATATCGAGAATTACCATCTCGGATCGATCGAGTTCGTAATTTGGGTAAAAGAGAAATAGTTGTTTATTGCGAGAGAGGAGTGAGAGCAAATATTGCTGAAGAGACTTTGAAAAAAGCTGGTTTTACACAAGTTTTGCACTTGGAAGGTGATATGTCTGGCTGGAGGGATGAGGGGTTGGAAGTGGAGAGGTGAGGTTGATTTTTTGTTTTTTTAACGCAGAGGGGCGCGGAGGGAAGCGCAGAGGAGCGCGAAGTTTAATTATAAATTTAATCTAAAATTGCTTTACTCTTCTTCAATATTGAATGTTTGAAATTTCTGTAATACTTGAGGTGGTTTATTCTTAATTATGTAGATGCAGGTATTGGTATCAAGCAACAATTTCATTCTAGAGTATCCCTAATGTCTAACTGTGGCTGTTCTCTAGTTTCCATAAAGTCTTCAGAAAATAGTTCTAAACTATCAAGAAGCGTTTGCCAAGGATTTTCTTTAGAGATTAAAACAATAGCATTCCCAATTTTTTTAATGTAAACCTCATTTCCATCAAATTTAAATTCTTCCGGTAAAACTACTGTTTGATTGTCATCATTTGTGATTAATTTAGCAGTTTTCATTTTTATTCTTTTAAAATTACACCACAGGTCTTATTTTTATTTTAGCTGATTTAGCTTTATGACAATTGAAAAGGTCTGTATATTAAAGGTTTTAAATTCATAACTCATAACTCCTCACTCCTAACTTATAATTCCTCCACTGCTCCTAATGCTTTTAGTGAGGATTTTTGTTCTGGGGTTAATCCTGTAGCGTTGGTGATGTTCATGTTTGCGTAGGGTTTGTTGCTCAGGGTTTTGATGCATTCTCCTGTTTCGATGTTCCAGATTTTGATGGTTTCGTCGTAGCTGCCACTAACTAATAATTTGTCATCTGGGGTAAAAGCGACCGATTTAACTCTATTTGTATGACCTTTCAAAGTTTTGATGCATTCACCTGTGTGAAAATCCCATATTTTGATTGTTTGGTCAAGACTACCAGTTGCAAGTAATGAACCATCAAAACTAAATTTTACTGAATCTATTCCACAATCATTATCTTGCAAGGTTTTTAAACATTCACCACTTTGAATATTCCAAATTTTTACTATGCCATCACTACTACCACTTGCGATGGTTTTATCATTAGGAGCTATAGCAAGTGACCTAACGCTAAGATTATGGCCTTCTAATGTTTTCAGGCATTCTCCTGAGTTTATATCCCAAATTTTGATATTACAATCGCGACTACCACTTACTATGATTTTGCCATCATGACTAAAAGCAATTAAATATACCCAAGAAGTATGTCCCTTAAAAGTTTGTAAACATTTTCCACTAGAGACTTCCCATAATTTAACAGTTCTATCAAAACTACCACTAGCAAGAGTTAAACCATTAGGACTAAAGATTACGTTCGATGTTGCGCTATAATGTCCATTTAAAGTTTTCAAGCAGTTGCCGGTACTAATATCCCAGATTTTAACGGTGCGATCGCCACTACTACTTGCAATAATTTTACTATCGGGGCTTATAGTTATTGAAGTGATCCATCTATAATGTCCCCTAAAAGATTTAAAACAATATCCTGTATTGATATCCCAAAGTTTTATTGTTTCATCATTGTTACCGCTAATAATAGTTTTACCATCAGAACTAATAGTTACAGATTCTACCCAATGGCTACATCCCTGCAAAGTCTCCGAACATTTTCCACTAATAACATCCCAAAGTTTTATTGTTCGGTCATCGCTACAACTCGCAAGTAGTATATCTTTTGAGTTAAGAGCAATTTTTCTGACTCTATTATTGTGTCCTTCGATTGTTTTTAAGCATTGGTTAGTACTAACATCCCAAACTTTTATAGTATGATCAGTGCTTGCACTAAAAATAGTTTTATTATCTTTACTAAAAACCAAAGAACGAATTCCATTAGTATGCCCGATCAGATTTTTTATACATTTTCCAGTATTAGTATCCCAAAGTTTTATCGTTTGGTCATTGTCACTACCGCCAGTAGCAAAGATTTTACTGTCATGGCTAAATGCTACTGAAACAACGCCATCTTTATGTCCTTGTAGAGTTTTAAGACAAGTACCAGTAGAAAGATCCCAAATTTTTACAGAATAACCTAAACTACCGCTAGCCAAAATTTGATTATTAGGAGCTATTGCTACTGTCCAAATATGATTAGTATGCCCCTGCAAAGTTTTAATACATTGCCCTGTATCAACCTCCCAAAGTTTTATTGTTTGGTCATCGCTGCAACTTGCAAGAATAGTACCATTGGAATTAAAAGATATTTCGCGTACTTTATTAACATGACCTCGTAAAGTTTTTAAGCATTCTCCAGTTTTGAAATTCCACAACTTTATCGTTCCGGAGTGACTGCAACTTGCAATAATTTCGCTATCTGGGCTAAAAGCAACTGAACTTATCCAATCATTATGTCCTCTAAAGTTGAAAATTTGCTTTCCATCATCAACTTGCCATAAACGAATCTCACCATCAGCACCACCAGTTACAAGTAATTTATCATCTGGGCTAAATGCTAAAGATAAAACTAAGCTGAAAGGTTTTATAAATTCACAATCTGCTAAATTTGTTTTTTGGAAGTTGACGCAACGTAGACTAGCATCTGCAAAATCACCACCCTTAACCACCACACCCGACAAATCCTTCTCTTCCAAACCCGCTTTATCCACCTTCACCAACAAAGTAGCCGCATTCCCCCCAACATAACCAACCTCAGCTTCTCTCCTCCCCTTCGTAGCTTGAATAATTTCTAACAACAGTGATTCTGACCTCTCCCCCAACCCCTCTCCTACGAGGAGAGGGGAGTTTTGTTCCCCCATTCCC
>JBARZF010000765.1:0-3821 GCA_049649675.1 Rivularia sp. (in: cyanobacteria)
TTTGACATTACGAATCATATTCAGTTCCACCAGACTTTTACGAAGCTCCGGATCTTGAACTGGACGCAATATTTCTAGAACTGAACTTGCCGAAAGAACATTTTGCATAGTATTTGCACGCTTAATGCTGAAACAATTTTTAACAAAAAATATTATCTATCTTTATGGGAATGGGGGATAGGGGATGGGGCATGGGGTTCGGGGGAGATGGGAAGACAAGGGGACAAGGGGACAAGGGGACAAGGGGATTTTATTCAACTAACTACTCACTACTCCCTACTCCTTTAATCCAAAATCCTAAAGCGCGAAAATCCAAAATTAGAATAGTTCCGATTGTAAAGTCGATTTCCTTTTTCCAGATACTGCCTTAATTGCGGCTTCTTCAACGGCTTCGATTAAAGCTCGTGCTACTTTGTCTGCATAAAGACGAGAAAATGACCAAACTAAGGGAGACAGCCAACCGCGTAAAGTAACCGAATAAGACAAACAACTACCGCAAACGGTGGACTCTATTTTGTAACTAATTCGTTCTTCTACGCCGGGAATTGCTAAAATTCGCACGCTTAATAATTCTCTGGGATTGACACGTTCGACAAAAATCCGGATTGGAATTGGTGAAAGACGAGTCACAGCTTGGTAAATCAATCCTGGTTTGGGTACTAATCCGTAAGGTACGTTAGTACTTTTAAATAATGGGTGCCAGGAAACGTCTGCCAAGTCAACAACTTTATGCCATATTTCATCTACAGAAGCAGAACTAATTTCTCGATAACTTCGTACCAGAGAAACGCAAACTCGACGACGCTTGCGGTTGATAAATTTTGATAACCAACCTTGCATTATCTTAATCCTCCTGGCTACACACCGAATCTGAGTTATTCTGTTAAGCTGGGTAACTTTAAATTACTGTACGTTTAATTTGTCTGGGAGCTTTCTTAAATCGTTCCTTGAAGAGTCCTTTAATACGAAGGAGACAAGTTACGATATTGATTATTTTTTGAGTATGGCGGCTAGTAGTACGGCAAAATAAACATAAATATTCTTTAAGCAGAAGATTCAAGACGTTATAACGCGAGCGCAATAAAAGCAAAAATTTTATATGCCGCTTATCTTTAAATACATTAATTAAGCAACCAATATCTTCTTCCTCTCAGAGGAAATATCTACTTTTTTACCTCCGCTAGGGCATAAATTTCTGACTTTAATCGCCCCGATTTTAGGCAAAAGGTAAATATAGCAGCAGTTATACTTATTGTAAGTAAATTAAAAGTTTGTTAAATATCCCAGCATGGAACGCTAATTTTACAACTGTTGTATGTATTTTTCGCCCCCGCAGCGTATCGATAGCTATACCCTCCTCAAACAAGTAGATATTTACAGGCTATTGTTACAGAATTTAGTCTTAATACTATGTTGTTCTTTAGAAAAAGTTGAACAAGAATGCCGCAACGGATTTATCGTTGATGCTAAAAGCGCAGAAAATTTAGTTTATAAAAGTTAATCAATTTACAAGCCTATACCTATTTGAGGGAGAATAACTTTATTCACCTTACCGGGAAATTACGCGGATTATTTACATTCCATTTAAAACGTCTAGGTAAAGCCTGACTGCGGGATTTAACAAAGCGAATATTTCCGTTGGGAAAAAGTAAAAACGTTATTTATATCCAGAAATTTATGTTGACATCGCCAACTTCCCCCAAATCGCCTTCTTCTCAATCTTTACCGCCATCTGACGCTAAGGCTAGAGTTAGTACCTTTATGAAGCAGTTACAAGATGAGATTTCTCAAGCTTTAGCTGAACTTGATGGCGCGGGACAATTTCAAGAAGATAGTTGGGAGCGTCCCGAAGGTGGTGGTGGACGTTCGCGAGTTTTACGTGAAGGTGCAATTTTTGAACAAGGTGGTGTAAATTTTTCGGAAGTTTGGGGTTCCAAGTTACCGCCTTCGATTGTTGCAAATCGTCCGGAAGCTGAAGGACATAAGTTTTATGCGACGGGAACTTCAATGGTGCTCCATCCCCGCAATCCGTATTGTCCTACCGTTCATCTGAATTATCGCTACTTTGAAGCTGGCCCAGTTTGGTGGTTTGGTGGTGGAGCGGACATGACTCCTTACTATCCTTTTGCTGAAGATGCAACGCATTTTCACGAAACTTATAAGCAGGCTTGCGATAAGCACCATCAAGAATATTACCCAGTGTTCAAGCGCTGGTGCGATGAATATTTTTACCTCAAGCATCGTGATGAAACGAGGGGTGTCGGCGGCTTATTTTTCGATTACCAAGATGGAACGGGTGCTTTGTATCGCGGCCCTCATGCGGATAAAGCGGCATCTGAGTACAGCAATGAAATTGGTGAATTACCTACACGTAGCTGGGAAGAAATATTTGCCTTTGCCCAAGAATGCGGTAAATCATTTTTACCCGCTTATTTACCTATCGTTAAAAAAAGACATCCGATGGAATATGGCGATCGCCAACGAGATTTTCAGCTATATCGTCGGGGTAGGTATGTTGAATTTAATTTGGTTTACGACCGAGGTACGATTTTTGGCTTGCAGACCAACGGACGTACTGAGTCAATTTTGATGTCTTTACCACCATTAGTACGCTGGCAGTATGGGTATCAGCCAGAACCAGGTTCCCCAGAAGCCGAACTGTACGAAACCTTCCTCAAGCCTCAAGATTGGGTTAACTGGAATCAGAGACATACCTAAATAATGTGAGTTAAACTACAAAAGATACCATTTTTGCAAGGTGACAATTGAAGCTGTAGCTTGTTAAACTCTCGCTACAGCATTAATTATTTTTGTTACTGATGAAACTCCCTATTTTTATATATAGGGAAATACGATAGTAACTATAGATTAGCGTTATAAATTTCACCAGTATTTTGCAGAAATAGCTGTATCCAATTAGTTAGTTTGAAGAGTGCTAGGGGAAACCTTTATGATTCATATAGAACAAAAAAGTTATACAATTCAGGACGGAAATACCGTTATCGTTTTATCACCTACGGGACGTTTAGACATTACTACAGCTTGGCAGTTTCGTCTCAAGCTACAAGAATGTATTTCTAAACTCAGTCCTCACGTGGTTGTAAATTTAGGACAGGTAAACTTTATTGATAGTTCCGGGCTTACTTCTTTAGTTGCTGGAATGCGTGATGCGGACAAAGTAAAGGGTAGTTTCCGTATTTGTAACGTACATCCAGAAGCAAAACTGGTATTTGAAGTAACAATGATGGATACCGTATTTGAAATATTTGAAACTGAAGAGGAAGCTTTAGAAGGTGTACCTCGCAGTATTGCTATCTAAAATGCAGTTAAGAGTTAGGAGTTAGTTTTTCAGTACTGTTGCAGCTTGGTGTAGCGATAAGGACCTAAAATCGCTCCCCAAGTTGCTTTTCGCGTTTCTGGATCGATTCCTTTGTCATAGCTGAAAAATTCTTTTTGGGTTGCTTCAAATCCTAGAGAAACTTCTACAGTATTACCAGCATAATCAAACGTGCAGCGATTATCTGGTATCGGTTTTGCAATAAATTTGTATTGGTCTTGACTTAGGATTTCTGTATTAAGCGTTAGAACGCATCCCGGTAGTATATCTATTTTTTCGGTAGTAATATCATTAAGTAATTTATGATTACGACCTGCACCGCACCATGCAGTTGGATCTTTAAACATATAATATTGAACTTTGAATTCACCATCAGCGCTACTAGGTGTAATTCGGATGATTCGCTGACGGTAAGCCTGCTCTATATTGAGAATATTTGCTTGCTCGGCAAAAAACGCTACACTGTCTTCTTGAAATAAAGATA
>JBARZF010000766.1:0-2889 GCA_049649675.1 Rivularia sp. (in: cyanobacteria)
AGTTTCATCAAGGTATTTGATAACAGCCCGGAGATTTCTATAAGCGCAGAATATTTCTAAAATGGCGATCGCGTTTTAAATTAGATTTGCTTGCGCTAAATCATCATCGAGATAAATAATTGACTTACCCATAGCCTCCTTTTACTAATTTACTTTACCAAGGGGGTTATGGTGATTATAAAACTTAGAATACTTATTTTTTTACGGTTGCTCCCGTTCTAAAATAGTAGCGATAGCACTAGATAACAGGCGATTTGCGAGTAGGTTTCCTTTTTACTTTTATATGCGATTGCTTACGGAAAAGAATGACGACTGTAGAAATAGAAAATTGCTCCCTGATAAAAGCATAATTAACAAAGGTAGCAGACGAGAGTGAAAATTGACCGCACTTTAAGCGAAAGCAAATACTATCTTCAAGATGACAGGATTACGAAATCGCGCTTCCATAGTCAGGAATCATTGTTCAAAGCTGAAGTAGCCCAAAACAATCTGCTCCGAATGACATTCGTGAGGATTGAAAACGAAATTAACTTTTTATATTGAGGAATTAAATTATGGCTGAAGAAGCTAAAGATAAGAACGAATCTCAACAAGAGAATAAATCAGAAAAGGTGGATAATCGCCTCCCTTATGAGCCGCCTAAGTTACGCAAGCACGGCAAAATTCATGGTGCGACTAAAACAATTATCGCTCCTGGTCCTCCTTTTGATAGCGCATTTGGATTTCCTTACTTCGATTTTTCGTAGCTTTACAACTAAAGAACATTAAGATTAAGTGTTGCTGCTCAATCAACTCCTAGCTTAATTCAATCATTAGTTAGTAGTTAGTAGGTTGGGTTGAGCTTTACTAACTTTGCTTCACTATTGAAAATATGCGGTAAAGCTCAATCCAAAACCCAAAAAGTAAAACTCTCGTCAAGTGGCTGATTTCGCGCTTAAACCACCTCAGCTATAATACCATTGGGCTTAACAGTATTTCTTAAAAATATTTGACTTATGCTGATTCAAAAAATTGTCCAAGAACTGCAAGATATCCCCGAAGATAAACTAGCAGAACTTTATGACATAATTCATTACTTTCGACTAGGTTTAGGTCAAGAACGTACACAACCCCGCACCCCTGGTTTATTGAAAGGACAACTTAGCGATACTTTCTTTGAACCACTCCCAGAAGAGGAACTCCAGCAATGGGAATAAGCTACCTAATTGATACCCATATTCTTTTATGGTGGCTCTTTGATGACCCAAAACTCGGTACTAATAGCAGAGAAATAATTCGCAACCCAGATAATCGCATCATTGTCAGTAGTGCTTCCGCTTGGGAAATTGCTACTAAATATCGCGTTGGTAAACTACCCGAAGCCAAACAACTTGTTGAGGAATATTCCCAGATATTACATCAAGCAAAGTTTATCGAACTTGCCATCACTACAGTTCATGCGCTTAGAGCAGGAAGTTTACCAATTCCCCATCGAGATCCCTTCGATAGGATGATTATGGCTCAGGCTGAACTTGAAAACTTGCCTGTTATTACCTACGATGCAGCTTTCCAGACTGGACTGATTCAGGTAATTGCTAATTAATAATCTTTCTTCTACTAATTCTTCAACTAGCACAGTATGTAGTGCGTAACGGCTACGAAAAATTATAAATAATAACGAAAAATGTCAATATTGCCGTCACGCACCATTTTATTATTCCTAATTATTCAAAAAATAAAACTAATTAAATCAACCATTATCCGGTAATTTAGAATCAATAAGTCGTTGAAATTATTCCGGAGAATTAACGCGCTATTGTTTCCAGAATCAAACTTTCTAAAACCGCGACATCATCAATTTGATTAATACTTTCCACTAAACTTTATGGAAGATTAGCAAAACGTTTTTGGGTAGTTAGTAGGTTGAATTACGACATACAATAAACTGTAAACTCAACTAACAATCTCCAATGCGTCATCACCTTTCAAACACTCTTCGCGCGGGAGCTGCGGACACAAAGCCAGTTTGCTCGCACCACTTAGTACACTCACTACGGCTGATAATGATAGCGACAAGAAATAATTGTGAAGTAATCATCATCCACAGCATAGACAAGACGATGGGTGTCATCGATACGACGCGACCAAAACCCGGATAAATTTTCTTTCAAAGGTTCAGGTTTTCCAATTCCCTCGAAAGGGAGGTTTTTAGCTTCTTTAATCAGTTTATTAATTCTTTTTAAAGTCTTTTTATCTTGACTTTGCCAATAGATATAATCTTTCCAAGCCTCATCAGTCCAGGCTAATTTGCGATTACTCATCTAGTAGGCTTTTCTCTACTACCTGACCTTGCTTGTACTGAGCAATGGAACGCTCTAAATGAGCTGCATTCGCCGGAGACTTTAATAAATAAACTGTTTCAAGCAAGCTATTAAAATACTCAAGAGACATAACTACAGCGTCGTCGGCATCTCGCCTAGTAATTATAGTGTAGTCCGCGTCATTTACAACTCGATCTAATATGGCTTTGAGTTTGTTTCTTGCTTCGCTAAAGGTTACTACTCTCATTTGCTAGACTTGTCTGTTTACTTGTACAAGTATAGCACGGTAAGATGTGTTAGTTAGAGCAAATTCTATTAGGAATTGCCGCAACTGGCACATTTTTCCGGTTCTGGGTGTGTGACTAGTTCGTAGTAGGTAGGTTGGATTACGACATACAAAAGACTGTAAACTCAACTAACAATCAACCTACTAACAATTACCTAACGAATTACATTTTCCTCAAGCCAAACTTGTAAATCACTCATACTGGAAAAATCAAGCAACGCTTCACCGAGATTTTCCAATTCTTCCAAAGATAAAATTTCAACCTGTTGACGAACATCCTCCGGTAATTCCCCCACCCGTCGA
>JBARZF010000767.1:0-20603 GCA_049649675.1 Rivularia sp. (in: cyanobacteria)
CTCCTACGGAGTCAAAGACTAATTTCACGTTTTTTCTACCGCATCAAAACGACGATCTAATTGTGAGCAACTCCTACGGAGTCAAAGACTAATTTCACGTTCCAGGTGTATAAACGCTAAACCGTAACCGTAGCGTGAGCAACTCCTACGGAGTCAAAGACTAATTTCACCCATATTTCCCTGCATACCTTGCATATAGCTATTAGCGTGAGCAACTCCTACGGAGTCAAAGACTAATTTCACCTAGATAGTCCGATAACGCTTGAGAATTTTCTTCTATGTGAGCAACTCCTACGGAGTCAAAGACTAATTTCACCCGTATCTATAAAATACTTAGTTCCACCAGCTGCAAGTGAGCAACTCCTACGGAGTCAAAGACTAATTTCACTCATATTGTCCGTCAGTTATTATCTGTCCAATTTCAAAGTGAGCAACTCCTACGGAGTCAAAGACTAATTTCACAAACTTAATTGTTTTGTATTATCTAAAATAATATTTCGTGAGCAACTCCTACGGAGTCAAAGACTAATTTCACAGCGAAGGCTATAACTTTGAAAGAATACACCTTCTACAGCAACTTTGCAAGCTGAAAGAATTTTATAAGGTCAAATCTAGAAAATCATTGCTTATCGTCAATCATATAATCTCTCAAACCCTTATCCTACAGGTATTTGCAAAAATGCAAGCACCTCGGGAACTCGTTAAACAACACAAACGCTTATCCAGCTTGAGTTTGCACCTCCTTTCACCAGCTTCAATAACCAAACATCCGCTGATGCTTGCATAATTAAGAGGGAAAGCGATCGCTTTACAAAAAATTATATAACCTGCGAGTTTAAAGAATTAAAATCAAACTATGTTTAGCCTTTTACTTCCATTGGAGTTGTTCAGGTGGAAACTTTGATAGTGAAACTGTTGTGCCGGTAGGAATAATAATAAACTTCTGACGGCAAATCTCTTGACACCTAATGGTGATTGATACTATTGTTCTATAATCATGGAGCATTAATAAAATTAAGATGGTGGAAACTTTAATAAAAGCAAGTGCAGCAGAATTACTCGAACCTCTCTTAGAAGTAAGCTTTCCAATTGTCGAAGGTGCAAAAATTTCTTCGCTGCACGGCTATTGCTTGTATTCAGCGATTAAAACAAAGATGCCTTGGGTAGGAGACTGTCGTTTTACTTCTATCTCTTCGATTGCGGGAATCCGAGATGGACAAGGGCTAATCGAAACTCAAGATTTCTCTCGCTTACAAATTCGCACTCCTTTGTCGAAGGCTAGTAGTTTCTATGGTTTAGCGGGAAAGTGTTTAAGTATTGGACAGGGAGAGATTTGTTTGCAAATACCTACTATCGCACCATTACAGCCAAAATCGACTTTGACAGCTAGAGTAGTTATCATTCATCTGAAGCCGAGGCAAAAAAGACCTTCGCCAGAGAGTTTTTTAGCGGTGGCAGAGCGACAGTTGGCGCAACACGGAATTCAAGGAAGAATATCTCTGCTTTCACGTCGTGGGGCTTTGGATAATAAAGTGATAATTGTCAAAGGCAGTCGCATTCCGGGATACGGCGTAGAAGTAAGCGATTTATCTCCAGAGGATTCAATTAAGTTGATGACTTATAGTTTGGGAGGTAAAACAAAAATGGGAGCAGGTTATTTCAACTGAGTTTTATTTTTTATCGCCCTTGGAGAATTTTCTTAATCATTGACACCATTCGGGTGCTGTCGAAAATCTACCGAGTATTGTAGAAGTGAAAGTTTTACTTGCAAAATCGATTGATGTCAAAAGCAATATCAATGATAAAGATGCTTTGACTTTAGCTGGGCATTTGAAATTGGGCATCATTGCCGCGCAGGCATTTCGAGATATTAGTGCAATTATTTGTGAAAAACTCGATTTAAATTTAACTCCAGATCAGTTGATTCAGACTGTCATGTTTGCTATTTGGCTGCATGATTGGGGAAAGGCGAATGAAGATTTTCAAGCAATGATGCACAAAAATTCAAATAAATCATTGTTGAATAGTTGGTATGGTATTAGTGGAAATCAATTACTAAGTTACACAAAAAAGAAACAGGCAATTAGACATGAATTGTTAAGTGTAATTTTAGCGTTAAATCCTTCTGTATTAAATTGGTTGAAATCGGCACCTCATGTCAAAATTCAGTATGCAATATTAGCTGTTTTAGGTCATCATTTAAAAGTTAGACATTCTAGCTACTTTACGAATGTTAGCGATAATATTCTGCAAGTTTATACAAATCATGATGATTTTGAAAATATTTTGAAATTAGGCTGTAAATATTTAGGTTTAAGCGAGCCAATTCCAGATTTGAAGAAGTTGAAGAAGTTTAAGCAAGGAATACTGAAAGAAGAAAGCTGTAAGCTGGGTGGAGAAATAGATAGTTTGTTTATCAAGTTAGATAATAAATGGAAAGGAGATTTTAATAAACTTAAAAATAATGCTGTTATCAAAGCTTTGGTGATGTCAGCGGATTTAGCTGCTTCTGCTTTATTAGAACAAGAAAGGGGTAAGCACAACTACACCGACTGGATTAAAAATGCACTTGCAGAAGTAATGACAGTATCGGATTTGGAGGAAGTAATTACACAGCGTTTGCAAGGAAAACCATTATTAAAGTTTCAAAAAGATGCTATTCGTAAAAAATCAAGAGTATTACTTGTTATTGCTGGATGCGGTGCGGGTAAATCTATTGTTCCGTTTTGCATTTTTAAACGATTAGCCCAAGAAGATAATTTGAAAGCTAAGATTTTCTTTTGCTATCCAACTACAGCAACTACTTCTCAGGGATTTATCGATTATGCAGTGCCAACAAAGATCGAAAATACCATATTAATGCATAGTCGTTCCTGGGTAGATGAGCAAATCAAGCTAAAAAATATCCTGAAAATTTATGATTCAGAGGGTGATGAAGATGATGACGATAAAGGGATAAATGATGAAGTAGCTGATTTTCAAACAAAAGTAGAAGCATTAAAACTATGGCATTCTAAATTAACTTATTGTACGGCACATACAGTTTTAGGACTTTTTAAAAATCATCGAAAAGGGCTTTATGGATTTCCGGGTATTGCCCAGGGTGCATTTGTTTTTGATGAGATTCATGCTTATCCACCAAAACTTTTTGGTACATTATTACAGTTTATTCGGGTATTTCGTAAAGCTCAAATTGTGTTGATGAGTGCATCGATGAGTCAGCCGCAAATTGACGCAATTCAAACAGTATTAGCAGAAACACAAGAAACAGCAGAAATTGTTGAAGGGCCAAAATCAATTGAGGATTTACCTAGATATAAAGTTGCTACAATTGAAAACCCAGATTTGGCTTGGGATGAAGTCATTAAAGAATTAGAAACAGGTGGTAAAGTTCTGTGGATAACAAATCAGGTTGCTGATTCTCAGAGGATTTATACTCAAGCAGTAGATAAATTTAAACAGTTATCTTTTCCGATTCAAACTTTAGTTTATCATTCGCGGTTTCGCTATCAAGATAGTTGCAAGCAGCATGAAAAACTGATGCAAGCTTTTCGTGGAGAGCAAGCAGCTTTTGCAGTTACAACTCAAATAGCAGAAATGAGTTTAGATATTTCCGCTACGCTATTAATTTGTGCAAATGCACCAATTTGGGCTTTAATTCAGCGTTTAGGTAGATTGAATCGTTGGGTAGAGGAAATTAACGGAGAATATAAACTAAAAACAGGTAGAATCTGTAAGGCTTTTGTTTATCCTTGGACTGTAATTAAACCATACGAACAAGCTGACTTGAATACGGGAACTAATTTAGTTGAAGTTGTAAGCAATCAAGAAATTAATCAAACCCGTTTGGCAGAAGAGATGGGAAAAATTGAAATGGAAGCACCATCTATAGAAAATTGCGAGTGGTTGCATACTTGGAAAACAGAATCGGGTGAATTAATGGATGCTGGTTATACTATCCAAGTTGTGCTTGCTGATGATAAATCCAAAATTTTTGCATCTGTTGACAAACCATATTTAGAGGTACAAAAATGGGCTGTTTCCGTGCAATTTCAACCCAATACCTCGTCGTGGGATAAAAAGACGTTCAAATTTTATCGTGTCGCTCCTACTGAAGATGTCTACTATCACCCAGAAATTGGAGCATATAATCCCAAACAAGAGAAGTTTTTACGAGAAAAATATGGGCACAACACACACAAAATCTCAGATTCCCACTGAGAAAGTTTTTAAGCTATCACTTTGGCAACCTTTTAATACACCTTTGCATCGTGCTGGGTTAGCGGGGTTGTATATGAGTCTGAAGCATTTAGAATCTCTTAAAGGAGAAGTTATTGATTGGGATTTATCATCAGATTCAATTACTTTGCGCTGGAGTTGTACTGATAAACAAGCTTTGACTTGGCTGTTGAATCATACTTATCAACTCAGTGGTTCTAATGACTCGGTTAGAGGAATTATCGTCATTCCATGCTTAGGTTCAATTAATACCGATACAAAAATTACCATTCATAACGGTATTCTCAATAGCTTTTTGCAACATCCAAGCTCTGTAGGTGGAGACGGAATCAAAAAACAAGCATTACAGTTTGACGAAAATCAAGCACCATTGGAGGTTAATTATAAAGCTATCAAACGCTACAACCATCAAGATTTAAAACCTTTTGCTAAAAAAGGATTGTATGACAAACAAGACAACTTTCTGCCTTATATACGCATTGCTCAATGGCTTTATCCCGGTGCAACAGAAAAACATGTCGCGGTAGCCGGAGGAAAAACTCGCTGGCAAGAAACCCCAGAAGGTTTGCTGAGCTTACTGTTTGCGCCCATAGCCTGTAGCTACTATAAAGTGCGATCGCGCTTGAAGGCAAACAAATATCGTTGGTGTTTGATTATTCCGCAGATTGATAATTTGGGTGAGTTTGCAAAGATTCGGTTAACGGATGGATTTCAAGTAGTCAGCTACGAAAATTACTTTGCATCTGGTTTATCGGATGCATCTTTAGCTTATTTGTTAATGCTTGCAGGAGAAGATACCGTTAGTTTGCAAAAAACTGTTAGTTGTGATGTTTGGGTTTTTGGCGATGTACCTTGGTCACAACAACAGAGTATCACAAAACATCAAGCTATTTCTCTGGATTCCGATACAACAAAGAAGATGTACAAAATATGTGCTGATAATCTTGCCAAAGGAATAATGGTTGGTAAAAATGGTGCCTATATTAATGTTAGTTTTGGTAGAGAAATTGCTAGCGAAAATTTAGTTGCAGGAAAACCTTGGTACAGTGGATTTCACGACATTTTAAAATTTAAATCGGAAATTTTTGGAGAGTTATTTTATGAAGGAAAGAGTTTGCAAAATATGAAAGAAGCAATGATTTCGCAACAACTGACGATTGAAATGGCGACTTTATTTGGAGATGCTTTCACCTGGCAATATTTGGAACAACGTGGAGCTTTAAGGCGCAATACACCTTCAGGTAAACCCAATTACGATAAACTAAAAACTGATTTATTGATGTCTATACGTAATTGTCGTTCCTGTAATGATTTTGTTCGCTTACAGATATCAGTATTTAGTCGTCCAACTTCCGTACAAAACCCTTTTCTCGAAGGAATTGAATTAGGAGATTTTTATTTATGGGCAAAGCACAACTGGCAAGATTGTTTGGCTTTAATGACTCTTGCTATTGTCAGCTATCAAAATCCTTGGTTAAATCCCAGAACGGCAGAAATTTTAGTTTCTAGAGGTAGGAAAAAACCAAACTATGCAATAAATAAAGAAGAGGAAACGGAAGATATAAATTTATCAACATCAGATGAATCGGAAGATATTGATGATTCAGAAGAAGATGATTACGAAGGAATCGATACAGGCTCGTTAGAATAATTATTACTAGAGGATTAAAACATGACTTATCACTTGTTTGGAAATATTATTACTGCTCGTGGAATTGCTGCTAATAATAGGGGAGAAACTGAAGGGAATCGTACTACTTTACCCAAGGTTTTCTGGGGTGATGAATTACACGTTGCGGTGTCAGCAGAAGCGATTCGCTGGGCAATTCGTTATTATTGGCAAATGATGGATATTCCAGTAAATCGAGAATGGAAGGAAGACATACAAGATATAAAATGGAACAATAAAGCTGATGAGAAAGGTAATATATTTAATCCAAAAGCATTTATTGATGATGATGTCATGGGTTACATGGAAGTTAAATCTGGAAAAGGAAACGAACCATTTAAACGTCGGGGAGCTTTAGAAATAACTCGTGCAGTTTCACTTCAAAGTGCCCAAAAAATTGAAATTACTTTTAATTCAAAAAGTGGTAACAAAGGAAAGAAAGATAATAAAGACTCTGACGCAGAAAAAGCCAAAACTTCCATTTATTCTACAGAAACCATTACAACTAGATTTCAATATGGTTTAGCAATAACTCCCCAACGGTTAGAAGAACCTTCCAGAGTTGTAGATGTACTTCATGCAGTAACTAAGTTAGCGAATGTGGGCGGAAATCACGCTCGTTTTCTATTTGATTTTTCACCCGAATCTGCAATTTTTCGTTGGACTCATCATCCCGTACCGCAATTTTTGTACTGTTTTGAACAACCAGAAAAAGATGTATTGACTGCTTCTAGATTGCGGCAATTAATTGAATGTGAAGAAATTCCCGCTGAAGAAATTTACATCTTTGGAGGTTACGCTTTTACAGAAGAAGCACAAGCGTTGGAAAAAAAGGGAGTAAATGTAGAACCTAGTATTCGTAAAGGAGTAAAAGCCCTATCAGATAAAATTCAAGCAGATTTAGGTACAAAATCTAATAAAGCTGCCACTGCTTAAGATTTTTTTCCTTTGACTCCAAATGGAGATTAACCGTATTAAATAAAATATTAGGTATCATGCTAATACTACAAATAACAGCACCTTTCGCTTCATTTACCAATTCTCGTTCCAGAGAATATTCAGCAACGTTTAAATATCCGCCAATATCAACTATCTACGGTTTACTGCTATCACTTGTAGGAGAAAGCGATCGTACTCAACACTTAGGAGTTAAACTAGCAACTGGAATTATAAAAAAACCAAAATCATCAGTTGTATTAAGAACCTTTAAGCGTCTTAAAGAAAAAGATATTAACGCTAAAGCAAATTCTCGACCAGATTTTCAGGAGATATTGTGCGGGCTAAGTTATGCTGTATGCGTTGATTCTAGTGAAGATAAACAATCATTAGAAAACCGTATTCAGCTAGCACTTACACAACCAGAAAAGATTGATCGATTCGGAGGTTTAAGTTTGGGGGAAAGTCGAGATTTAATTGACGATATACGTATTTTAGAAAATTTACCTCCCCAGCAAGAATGTAAATGGCTGCTAAAAAATCCAAATGGTGAAGCTTTACCCGTATGGGTTGATTATCAAGGTTCAGAAAACACTCGTTGGGAAACTTTTACATTAGGAGAATTTAGCCAACAAGCATTTTGCTTGATTCAGAATTATTAAAACTTACTTAGTAGTGTATTTCATTAATTTTGGCGGGCTTTTATATTTCGTAGTGGGAGCGTCTCGCTCGCTCGTGAATAAATTAACCCATCAAAACCAATACAATTGGGATGAAAATTATTACAATCAAGGTCTCTAATCAATCTTGAATATACCGTATTAGTACATAAAATATTAAATAAATTGTTATTTTCGCGGCATGGCGAATCAAACTCGAAAAATCATTCACATTGATATGGATGCTTTCTACGCTTCAGTGGAGCAACGAGATAATCCTCAATATATAGGTAAACCATTGGTAGTCGGTGGTTCACCCAGTCAACGCGGTGTAGTGGCAGCAGCGAGTTATGAAGCTAGAAAATACGGTATCCATTCTGCCATGCCGTCAAAAATAGCAGTTGCGAAATGTCCGAATTTGATATTTGTAAAACCTCGATTTGAAGTATACAGAAACATATCATCCCAAATTCACGTTATTTTCAGACGTTACACCGATTTACTCGAACCAATCGCATTGGATGAAGCTTACCTCGATGTTACGAGTAACAAGCAAAATATTCCCTATGCTTCTACTATTGCTCGGTTAATTAGAAATGAAATATTTCAAGAAACTAATCTGACTGCATCCGCTGGGGTTTCTATGAATAAGTTCTTAGCAAAAATGGCTTCCGGTGAAAATAAGCCTAATGGCATGACGGTAATTTTACCAGAACAAGCGCAAGATTTTGTGGAAGCCTTACCGATAAAAAAGTTTCACGGTATTGGTAAAGTTACAGCCGCTAAGATGAACGATTTGGGTATTCGCACGGGTGCAGATTTAAAAAGGCGATCGCTCGAATTTCTGGTACGACAGTTTGGAAAATCTGGTTATTATTATTACAATATTGCCAGGGCAAGAGATGAACGAGCGGTTGAAGCAAATCGCATTCGTAAATCAATTGGGGCTGAAAACTCTTTTGCAATCGATTTAAGCGATACATCATCGATATTACAACAACTTGAAAAAATTGCGATTACCTTAAAAGAGCGTATCGATAAACATCAAGCTAGCGGCAGAACTATAACGCTGAAAGTCAAATTTTCCGATTACCAGCAGATTACCCGCAGCAGAACTTTAAATACTCCAACTAGCGATTTAAATGCGATTTTCAGCGAAGCAAAAGCGCTATTTAAAACTATCGAATTAAACAACCGCAGCATTCGATTATTAGGTCTTTCGCTGTCAAATCTTGATAATGTTACCGAGAAAATAGTTCAGTTATCATTGTTTTCTTGATGATTAATAGTGTTGTTAGAGACAATTTCACTCTTATAACTAATAATGAAAAAAGTATAGCGGTTTTCACGCTTGAGGAATACAAATGAACTTCACCCCCTTCCCCAACGATTTTTCGTTATTGCGAAAGATGTAGAGACGCGATATATCGCGTCTCTACAAGCTGTGTCTCTGCGGTTTTTTTATCGATAATCGTAGAGCCGGAAGGGAGTAATTTGTAGTCAAGCATCTAACTTACGAGTGCCGTAACACACCCTACTAATTAAAATCCAAAATTATTGAATCCAGGTAAGCAGATATCAGAATTTTAAATTCAGTTGTGGCAAAAATATAAAGACACAAAAAGCTAACATCAAGGGAGTTGTAAACAATGGCACCTCAAGAATTTTTAGAAAGTTTGGCACAAGCAAAAACAGATTCAGAGAGGTTAGTAATTTTTGCGCGATACTTGGATTCAACCGCTTTGGATAATGCTACAACTCGAATGTGGAGAAAGCTTTCTTACAGTAACGAAATTGAAATGTCCCTCAAAAATGTTTCTTTTCATTTAGAAGAACTTGCTGAAGCAGCAGTGCAGTAACAAAACAGGGTTCGTAGTAGGGAATGCGCGTCCTTTTGAGGGCTTCAGCCCTTACTACGAACCTTTAATTGCCTACTAACAAACAACTTTTTTCAATCCCAATTTTTTCAGCATAATTGATAACAGTAACGATAAGAAAAGCAATCCGATCCAACCGATAATTTTGATTCCCAGTATTTGAGTAAGGTTGAAGCTAGCTTGACTAAATAATTTTGTACCAATAGATAAAAATATTTGGGCTAAAATACCGTTTATACAAAATATTCCTAAGCTGTATTTTGATAATAGTTTTGTTAGTTTAACAATTGGTGCTGGTAAACTTTTTTCGTTGACTGATGCAAAACATATAAACATCGTCGGTACGCTCAAAACACAGGAAAATGCGGCATAATCGAAAGGACGTAGGGAATCTGTTAAAAATAAAGTTAATACTCTATATTCAGCTATCATTGTTGCAGCAGTAAAACATAAAAGCAAAATTTTATTAGTTTTACTTAACGATAGAGATATTCTCTCTATCCGATCAAAATTTTGATAAATATATACACCCAAAGCGATGTAAGCAATCCAATAAATAATTAAAGGACGTTCCAAAAATACTAAAACCTTGAAAACTGCATCTACAAAAAAACCGCTAATTGTAGCATAAACAAACAATAAACATACTGCTTGAATAATCAATGTAGCGACAATATTTTTTTCTTTAATTATCCAATCTCTAACTAATACAAAATTCCACAGTAGCTGCAAGACGATTAAAAAATAATAAGCACCTGTAAATATTTCTCCCTGGAAAATTGCTACGATAATTTCTACAATAGAATTTCCATTGATAAGTTTTAATCCTACTGCAATACTAAACCAAAATAAAATTGGAATTCCCAGACGATTGAAACGTTCTTTAAATAGTAATTTTGGTTCTGTTGGAGAATTGGCAATTTTACGTTCAAACAGAAAAATCGAAATAGTTAGAAAAACTGGAACGCAGAATCTTAAAGGAGCAAACAAAGTTTCTATAATTCCACCACTGGTTATAAAAGTAGAGCGGGGAAGAAAAATTGCATGAAACGATACTACCGCAACAATACTTATGGCTTTAAGAAAATCTAAGAAAAAAAGTCTATCCTTTTCTTGAGAAGGTAGTTGAACTATGGGCTGTTCTTTCATGTAAGTAAATTATTAATTAGGTTACATCTTGCAATACATATAAAATTAGAACCATTTAAATTGATGGTTCTCTATATGCTTCATACGGCACTGTTTTTTTAGATATATGAGCTAATAGATACGGTTGAGTTTGTAGACTTAATTTATCAACTTAATTTATCAAGTTAATTTATCAAGTTAATTTATAAACTTATTGTATGGCTGTCAAATTTTGTTAATTGTTAACCGATAACTTATTATGATATTTTTGCTTCTTCAATAGCTCTTATACTGAAATTATAGTTAAACGATTATTATTCATCATAATCCTCAAAATCATTCTATATTGCCAATTACTTTTTTGAGTTATAACTAAGTGGTTAATACCTAGGGAAGTATCAAAAATGTTATTGAGTTTAGGGAGTAGGGAAAAGATTTTAGAATGAATATAAAATTTAAACAACTCCGCAAAATTCCCCCTTGTGGAATATTTAGTACAACACGGCGTAAATAGGGCTACCATCTTAAATAGGCGAAAAGCTGATTGTATAAGTCTTTTTACTTCCACGCAGGGGTACTAGTATTATTTTGTTGGCTATAAAAATCTCTGTCTCTACTTACCAACCATCATACGCAGTCAAAGATTTTGTTAAACCAAAAAACTTCTCTTTATATATCTTGGAATTTGGGAATAAATTTTGAAGTTCTTTGCAATCTAAAAGTCGGATTTCTGTCACTGTTTCTACAGCTTTATCCTTCGTAGCTGCTTTATCTCTCCATCCTAGTTTAAAATTGCGAATCAGAATAACTTTTGTTGATGTTGGAAGAAATTGGAATAAGGGAAATTGAAAATGAGGCTCTATCGGAAAATATTTATTTGGTGTTTGGATAAAGTATCTTTTGCCGATTCTTTTGATTCCATTTGCCATTAACACTTGATTATCGTAAGTAAACAAATGCTCGATGGCTGAATTAGAAAAGACAATATCGAATTCTTTATCTCTAAATTGACTCAGATTAGTAGCATCACCAACAGCAGTTTGGATATTAGGATGATTGCTTTGATAATCTTTGATATTGAGGAGTTTGATTTTTATATCCTTAATTTGCAACAACTCTGCTAGAAATCCTGATTCAACCCAGAATTCTAAAGTACCACCGATATCAAGAACATTCAAATTATCAGGAGCAGAATTGATTAAAGATTTAAAAAAAGCAAATCTTTTTCTTCTTAATGATGAAACTAGTGAATCAGTTCGCTGATTATCGTAGATCGCTTTTGGTAGTACGGGCATAACGTTTATCTTCCAATAACTGTTATTTCGTTTTAATTCTATATTCTTTTTATCGTATTTTTAACTAAATTATTTATTGATAAAAGTGGTTTTAGCTATATTAATTAAAGATTTAGGGATTTTTCCCGCAGAAAACAGCGATAATCCTACTACATAAATTGTAATAAGTAAAAATGGTTGAAGAAAATTTTGTACAGATGCGGATAGGGGAAGATTAATTACAGTTAAAAGTGCTATTGTAATAGTTAAAGTTGGTAATATTACTGGTTTAAATAAGTCCATAATATTCCATTTTGCCGCATGACTTACTGCCAACCAAAACCAAACGCTTGCACCAATTCCCATCACCGTAGCAACAGCTAAAGCCACACCTCTGACTCCTCCCAAATTAGCTCCCACAAAGAATGCCGTGATGGAAAGCGGTACCAAAATCCAGTTAATCGCAGCATTGATATTTGGTTTATCTATAGCATTTAAAGCCGTGCCAAGAATTGACATAAAACCTCTTGCATAAGCGAAAATCATCACTATTTGAAAGATGCTTACTGCTGCCATCCATTGTTTGCCGTATACTAAAGGAATAATCCACGGTGCGACAACAAACCCTACACCGTAAACCGCAGCATACAATACAGCATACATTTCCAACATTTGACAGAGATATATTTTTCTACCATCATCATCTCGCTGCGACATTACCGACAAGTTAATTCGGTTAATTTGCGAGAGAGCAAATGTTGGTAACATAGCCAATTGATAAGCTAAATTGTAGTAACCTAAAGACGTAGCTCCAATTAATCTACCAATAATTAAATTATCGGCATTAGTATTAACGTAAACAGCTAAATTAATTCCTATCAAGCTGCTAATATAAGCACGCACCTCACGAATTGCTTGCTTATCTGGTTTGAAATGATATTGAAAACGATATCCACTAAAATAACGCTTGAATAAAGCATCAACTATAGACATCGCAATTTCCGCAACTGCAAAACACCAAACCCCACCACCGAAAAACGCACAAACCACCGCACCAGCAAAACGTGCAAATCCGGCACAGCTATCAGTAATAGCTAACTCGCGAAACTTCATTTGTCGTTGCAATACAGCACCGTGAGAACCCGCACCCGCACCGATAATAAATATACCCGATACAGTCAAAGTCAGCGGAAAAACTAAAGGCTCATCAAAAAATTTAGCCAAAGGAAAACCAGCCAAAGCTTGAACAAGAAACATCACCACAGAGATATTCACACCCAAGCTATAAACCGCATTCACCAGCTTTTTATCATCCAAACCTCGCTGCACCAAAACCATCGCGATCGCAGCATCTTTAAACAAAGCCGAAAGAGTTGTTACAATCAGCACCATACCCCAAACACCAAAGTCTTCAGGAGATAAAAGACGCGCCAGAAATATCTGAGCAACCAGTTGAGAAACTTTCGCAAAACCGAAACTAGCAGTCAGCCACAAACCACTTGAAGCTATTTTTTTAGCACTGATTTTAGTCATGATGGAGAGATGGGGGAGATGGGGAGATGGGGGAGAGGGGGAAGAGGGGGGAGAGGGGGTGATGGGGAGATGGGGAGACAAGGTGACAAAGTGAAAATTAAATTCACAAGTTTGTTATCAGTAGGGAGCGAGACGCTCCCACTACATTCCTAACTCTTAACTCCTAACTGCTCACTGCTCACTGCTCACTGTTAACTGTACAAAATCGAATGCAAAGTCTTACGTCTTGCCAATTCCATTCCTTTGCTTCCTAATTTTTCGCGTAGCTGCTTGTCTTCACACAATCGAATCAATGCTTGGGAAATTTCTTCTGGGGAATCTGGATTTACTAATAAACCGTTTTCTTCATGGTGTACTGCATCTTCTACACCACCGATGCGAGAAGCGATTACGGGTTTACCAAAATAACCTGCTTCGGCGTAAACTATACCAAATCCTTCGATACTGGCGCTTTCGGCATCAAAAAATGTCAGCATGGCGAAGATGTCACAGGCTGCGTAATAATCAGTTAAGTCTGCATCGGTTACGAATCCGGCAAAATGTACTCGCTGTGTAAGCTGTAATTGAGAAGCTTTTTGTTCTAATTCTGACTGCATTTTTCCTCTGCCACAAATTATATAGTGAACATCTAAACCTCGATGTAAAAGTTGATTTAAATTATCGATTACTTTTCCGAAACCTTTACGTTTTACCAATCTTCCTACAGAAAGAATTACGATTGCATTTTCAGAAATATTGTATTGTTTACGGATATTTAACCGCGCATTTTCTAGATACTGTTGATTTTTAGCATTATCGCCAAATTTTTCCGCTCTAACTATAGGATTAATCACATAAGTAGGAGAATTAAAACTAAAATTTTCGCTGAGGTAATCTCTGGTAAAAGAACTATTGCAAACAATACCCGTACTGCGTTGTAAAGTGAATTCAAATAATTTTTTTAATATGGGATTACGTAAAGGGCAAAGAATATCGTTGCCATGTACGAAGATAAAAAATTGAATCGGTAAAATATAGCTTAACAGTAAAATAGCAGGAAAATCATAACCGTGTCCCCATTCTATATATTTATAGCGATAGCGAAAATAGAGTTTAATTGCTGAAACAAACGACCAAAACATATTCCAAATTTGTTTGATTATCGCTCCCAAACCAAACAAACGAGGTATTTTTGGTAAATACCAACGATGTATAGGAAACTCTTGTTTTTTATCAAAATCGCGATCGCCTTCAACACTCGCTGTTAACAAAATCGTTCCTTGAGGATTTTGCAGACAGCGGTTATATACATACTCTTCAATACCACCTTCCTTCGGAAAAAAAGTACGCGAAACAACCAGAATATCCCGCGAAGATGTTTCCTCTTTAATTGCAGTATTATCAAGTGACGAAAGATTTTGCATTTGAGTTAATAATTGGTAATTGGTAATTGGTAATTGATAATTTATAATTTATAATTGGGCATCGTTAGTTTAAATATCTCCCCATCTCCCCCATCTCCCCATCTCCCCCCTCTACCCCCTCTCCCCCTCTCCCTTAAAACTTTCAAGAATAGACAAAAACTTAGAACCAGTCTGCTCCCAATAATAATAAGTCGCAACTTTATTACGCCCTGCCTCTCCCATTTGTTTGCTTAAATCAGGGTTTTCAATTAATGTTGATATAGCTTTGGCTAAAGCTTGAGAATCAGCGGTTGTAACTAAAAAGCCGTTTTTGCCTTCTTCGATTAATTCTGGCATTGCAGAAACATTTGTTGTAATTATTGGTAATCCGTAATGCATCGCTTCTAAAAAGACTATTCCGAAGGTTTCCTTAAAAGAAGGTAGAACAAAAATATCAGATGAAGCATACAATTGTTTAATATTTTCTTGATCTGAACCATCGTGAAAAACGACGCATTCTGTTAACTTAAGTTTTTCTACGGCATTTTTTAATTGATTGTAATAGCTAGAATTATTTTTCCGATTTCCTACTAAATGTAAGGTGAAATTTTGACGTTCTATTTGCGAAAAAGCTTCAATCGAATAAATTATACCTTTCCTCGGAACGTAATTACCGACACATAAGATTTTTTTACTATCCGACCTATTAGATGAAGATAAAATCTGATATTTTTCTCGATCGAGTCCAGGTGATAAAACATGAACTGAATCGGGATTAATTCCTACGGAAACTATTTCGCTTTTAGAATACTCGCTGCTAGTAATAATTACATCGGCAAAGGATAATTTAATTTTTTCTATTGTTCTGTTGATAAACTTTCTAATAAAAAAATTATCGCTACTGTCATAACTGTAAAAAAGATGTACGATAACAACAATTTTACTTTGAAAAAAAACACGGTCAATAATATTTGTTAAAAATAGATATTTACTGAAATAATGATCTTCAACTAAAATACCTTTTCCCCTATATTTAAACAAAATTACCGCGAATATAAGCGAAGCTATAATATCTCCAAAAAATGGTATTTTGCTAAGTCTCAAATAATGTCTTTTTTCATGCAAACTAACATACTCTTGTTGCCATCCTTCTTTATCTAGATATTGCGAGAGTTTAAAGTTGTAGAGTTCTCCTCCTGTTTGAGGAGGATTTGCTCCTGAAAAAAAAATAACTTTATTCATAGAAAGAATATATCTTTAATTAGGATAATTCGTAAATTTAAATATTATTTTGTCAGCGATAACTAATTTAAACCCGTAAACTTTATCATCCCTAAAGCATAATTTTCTAAGCCGCATTGATTCTCAACCCAATTTTGACCTTTTATTAAAAGCTCTTGTTTATGAGAATTTTTGGTGACATCAATAATGGTTTTGGCAACTCCCAGAGAATCATCGGGGTTGACAGTCCATTCAGGAGCAAAATTTTGCAAAATCTCGTTAATGCCACCCGTATTGCTACCAACTACCGGCACACCACAAGCAATTGCTTCTACAACCGTGCGCCCAAAGGGTTCTCGCGGGGCAAGAGTAACTACTATATCTGCACATTTATAATAATCTTCAATATTTAAAGCAGCGGGTAAAATCGTGAATCTGTCTGCAACTCCTGCATTGATGGCGCTTTCTCTTAAATCCTGGCTGTAAATCTTTCCGGGAGATTGATCTTCACCCATAGTAACAGCATGATAATTTTCTCCCATTGTTTTTAAATGTGCCAATACCGGAATTAATGCTCGTAAATTTTTGTCGTTAACAATTTTAGGTTTGTTAATCCGCGAAGGAGTAAGGATTATCCTCGCACCAGAATTTATTATCGATTTCAAATTATCGGGAGGAGCGCTACTTACACTTTGGATATTAAACTTTTCAAAATCTACAGGTTGATAAAGAATTCCTCGAATATCCGGCATGAAACCACGAATATGTTCTGCTGTAAATTGTGAATTACAAATGGCACCGGGAGAAAGACTGGCAAAAGTTATTTTTCTGGCTAAATATCCCAGTTTATTGTAAGACAACGCCAAATCGTGACAAAAATGATAAAGTTTACGCCCGCTCAAACGAAGATATGGCGAGAATAATGTCAGTATTGGCAAGTAATTCCGCCAAACACAATTATCTAAGAGTAAAGGAAATTCCTGCGGTTGTTTTCCTACCCATCGCAGTGCTTTTTTTAAAAATTGGTTGGCATTAACTGCTTCAATCAGTTTTACACAATTATCCAAACCTGCATCTCGAAAATAATTTTCCAGGAATGAATCTTTCTGGATTAAAACGCATAAATTGTCAGATAATCCACAGAGTGCAAATCCTTTAGCCAGCATTAAAAGACTAACATTTGTACCTCCCAAAACATCGCAATACCCCGGTATTATTAATAATTTCTGTGTTAGAGGTTGCTTCTTCTCAAATGTTATATTTTTAGATAGTGAAGTAGTCATAGATGCCTTTTCAATAAAAATATGCGAATGTTTAGTTATCTGATTTAGAAACAGGACAAAATCTACTTCTCCCCGCGATCGGACATCTTTCTCTTTAGCCAATAAAGGGAATCAGGGTGAGGTTTCAAATGTATTCGACTCAACAGAAAATTGCGATATTTCATCAGCTTGAAATGGAGATAAAGGCGGAGTCTTAAACGTAAATATAAATCTGCTTCTTGAGGAAATAAACTACATATACCTCTTCTCACAAATCTTTCTATAGTATCTTTAGTACTATGACCTATAGCTCTACTTTCGAGACAGGTTATCCAAAATATTTTAATAGCTTCTTTTGGAGAACTCACACCTTTTTCTATTACTTTTAAACTGCGATGATCGGCATCTCTGGCAATATCAAAATTTTCTTTTAGTCCTATTTTACGAGCAGCTTGATTAATACATTTAGCTGTATCTTCCCGCTGTTCGATTAGATGTTGTAAATTGCTAGTTCCCGCATTCATATTGTTGCCGTGATGCCGGTAAAACATTAAAGGTTCTTTAACATATCCTATATTTCCATAAAAAGGTACCGTTGCAGTTAAATAAGTATCTCCTCCACGGGGACGTTTGGGAAAAGGTAAAACTTTCTCTAACACCGAACGTCTATATGCTAAAGCTGAAGTCACCGCCCAAGCATATCTACCCCATTTTAATAATAGAGGAGTAACATCACCTTGATTGCAAAAAGTTGGATCTCGTCCGATAATTCTTCCATCTGCCTTAACTGAAGTTCTACCATGAGAAATTTGCACCCAATCGGGATTTTGATTAAACACTTCTACAACTTTTGCTAATTTTGTTTTGTAATAATAATCATCTGAATCTAAAAAACAAATAATCTCACCTTTTGAAGCTGCAAATCCAGCATTAAATGCCGCACCTTGCCCTCCATTTTCCTGAAATATCGCCGTTAATTGATCTTGATAACTTCTTATAATATCTCGCGAATTATCTGTTGAGCCATCATCTACAACTATTAATTCAAAATTTCTGTATGTTTGATGCAAAACACTTTCGATTGCTTCAGCAATAAAGCCACCGTAGTTATAGTTGCCGATAATTACGCTAACTAAGGGATTTTCTGAATCAATTTGTCGCATTATATATATCAAATCCGTTGGCATCGGAATTATATCTTTTTTAACGCAGAGGAATGCAAAGGTAAGCGCGGAGGAACGCAGAGCTTTTTCTCATTAATCTTTTTAGAAGTAAGCAAACCAATAATGATTTTTACCCTGTTTCCTCTATTCCCCATTTCCTTCTTTTGTACGAAGCATAATAGAGAGAAGAGTAATCGGTAAAACTGGCATTTCTAACTCCATTGTGGCAAATGTTAAGCTAAAAAGTACAAATACAAAAAGACATGATGGTCTGTCATATCGCGTTTTATATAACCACCAAAGTAGCGATATCCAAAAAGTTAAGAAAAATGTAGTTCCTAACAAACCTCCTCTATAAAGTAAGGTTCCTAAAATAAAGCTATGAGTTCCAACTTGTGCCGGTTTATATCCTGGTAAAACTCCTTCTCCATTAAATACATGACCAAAAATAAATTGTGAATTATCGGCATTTTCTATACCTTTGATTGTCAATCTATAAATTTCGCCACGAACTTCTGTAGAATCTGCACGAGCATTTGCTGTTTTTTGGGCGGTGTTCGTTATATTATCTGCTATTGCGTTACTAATAACAGGAACCGACAAAGAACTTAAGCTGACAATTGCTAATAATCCACAAATAAATGCAGGGCCAAAAATCTTACCCGCAGTAAATAAATATCGCAAACCTAAAACAATTGGTAAACTAATCCAAACCGAACGAGTTCCACTTGTGAGTAGTAAAAAAAGCGAACCTAATAATAAGAATACTGACCAAAAGTGATTTTTAATATCCAGCGATAACAAGCAAACAAAACCCATCACCAAAGCTAAAGCTTCCGGACCAGTAAAAAAGTATAAATAACGAACCATGCCCCCTATAGATTCATCTTTAGGAAAGTAAGGCATTAAATAATTACTATTACCATCTCCGGGTGTAAATTCTCCTGATTTACCAGTTAAAATACCATAAATTGAAAGAGGAGCTACATAGTCTGTTTGATTTAAGCCAAAATAAATTACCACCCATGTTACTAACATGATGGCGATTAAAACTGTAAAAGCCCAACATACAGCAGAGACACGAATACGTATTTTTCTATCTTGAACGTACCACAGCGATAAACCAAAGAAAATTACGTCATTTATAGGTGACATTACAGTATGAAAATTTATTGGTAAATCCTCCATTTCTGCATAAAAAGATCGCACGATTAAAACATATAAACCGTATGCGATAATTCCAACGGCAGCAGTACTCGGACGAGAAAGACGGATTTTTTTATTGTTATACCATTCATAAATAACAATACCCGCTACCAAAAAGATAAAATAAAGCCTCCAACCCCACATCCACCATAAAGGAATTAAAGTTATATTGGCACAAACAACTTTTTCTGCAAGCGTTAATTTTGCCCAACGAATCCAAATTCCGGAGAATAAATTACTATCCTCCGGTATGTTTTTAGAAATAGATTTTAACCCCAATTGGTGATTCATTAATTTATTTAATTAATTAACTACTTGCCTAGTCTACTTGAGCAATATTTTGACCGTACATATAGCCTTGCGCTCTTGTTTCTACACCGTTAACTACTAACCCACCAATTTCTGCTTTATGTCTGGTTAATTGTTCGATGCTGTCGCAAAAATAGTTACGATGGCTGCTTGTGGAACGGACTACAAACAAAACTTTTGTAATTACTTTTGCGATTAATGCTGCTTCCGGTGTCAAAGTAACTGGAGAACTATCAACCAACACATAATCGTAGTTATTATTGGTTTGTACGAAATTCAAATGTTGTTCAAATTCCCCACGAGCAACGAACTCGGAAATTTTATCTTCGGTGATGTTAACTGATAACAAATCTAAATTTGGACGAATTTTGTTGTGTACAAATCGCGAATCCAATTTTGTTTGTTGTAGTTGATAACCCAAAGATTGCGAAAGTTCGCTTCTGCGGAAATCTCCGTCAACAAGTAATACTTTAAAACCTAAATTAAGCAACGCATTTGCTAACCCTAAACTTGTTGTAGTTTTACCTTCTGAGGTGGTAGCGCTAGCAATCATCAACCTTCCAGAATTTAACTGCATCAAGCTAACTGCGGAAGCCAAGCGCTGAAACTCGATTTCCCCTCCTAACTTTTGCTCCGATTTTACATTGATGTTTCTGATATAGGGAATGCTCGCAAGTACCGGAATGTTGGTTTGCACAATATCTTTGGGGCTGAGTAAAGGGTTGCGGTTTTCCAAAAACAGTAC
>JBARZF010000768.1:0-2914 GCA_049649675.1 Rivularia sp. (in: cyanobacteria)
GCGGTGGCTTTTTACGCTAAGGCTTATGGCGATTTAGAGGATGCGACAGCAGCAAAAATGCTTTCTATTGATGCAGAAGGGATGAATTTAGAAGCTCAAGCAAATGGGCAAGAGGTACCCGTCAGAATTAAATTCGACCATATTTTGAAAAATGCCGAAGATGCTCATCATACATTGATTGATATGTTGAAGCAGGCAAGGAAATAATTTTAGAAAGGGAATAGGGAATGGGGAACAGGGAACAGTGGCAAGAAGTAAAATTGTCCGATAATCTTCCTCATTTTGAGAACATAATTATTTTTGTATAGTAATATGACTTACGCAAAGCCCCTTTCAAAAAGCCGGTGACAGCTTAAAATTGCTACCGATTTTCTAACCCGTGGAGACGGGTTTTGCTTGTTTAGAAGCGGTTTCAACCGCCAGATAAATTTCTGTTCTCCATTCCTATTACCGATTCCCCATTCCCTACTCCCTATTCCCTTGACATTTAAATTCAGATTTAAGCGTAAAAGCAAAGCAGGCTGTAAGAATTGTAAGCACACCAGTAATCCAGAAAGGAGTTTTATAATCAACACTCACCAACATACCTGAAATTGGCGGTCCGATGGCGTTAGAAATACTTAGATAAGATGCATTAATTCCTAAAATTTCTCCTTGTTCCCGTTCGGTGCTATTCAAGGATAAAATTGAGTCTATTAAAGGCATTGGGAAGGAATTCACAAACCCAAAAATTCCAATAATGATAAAAAATGCAGTTAGATAGGGGAAAGTTGGAATCAATAAAAAGGTAATTCCACGGGCAAATAATGCCAACGATAGAATATCAATTAAATTAAATTTTTTCCTCAGTGGATCGAGTGCAACAACTTGAGAGATGAAACCCAACATACCCACAACAGCAAATGTAATTGCTAATGTTTTGGCATCTTGGTTGAGAACTTTTAGTACAAACGGTTGAAATGCAAAAGTAAAAATTGTAAAAGTCGAACCACTTAAAAAAGTTAGAACAAAAAGCTTACCTAATTTAGGACGAGCTGCGGACTGAAAAACTTTGATAAAGCCAAAATCTCTCCAACTTAAATGAAATTGCTGTTTGTCAGAAGCGGGTAAAGTTTCCGGTAAGAAGAAAATAGCTAAAATAGTTGCGAATAAAGCCATACCCGCACCTACGATGAAACTCATTCCCAATGAAGTTACACCCCAGACTGTCGGTAACTGCTGCGCTACATAGCTTAATGCTGGGCCAGCTACAAAACCCAAACGAAAAACAGCACCAAAAATACCAAAAGCTTTAGCACGTTGATCGACAGTTGTAATATCGCTAACTACAGCCCTAGCGATAGAAGTATTTCCACCAGTTAAACCATCGAAGATACGCGCAACATACAACAACCAAGCTACGGGAGTTACGGCAGCAACAATACCAGATAAAACTGTTCCTAATAAACTTATTACTAGTAAAGGTTTTCTTCCCAAACGATCTGAAAGTCTTCCTAAAATAGGAGTCCCGATAAATTGGGGTAAAGCATAAGCTGTACTTAATAAGCTTGCTTGAAAATCATTTAATCCAAACTGCTTCGCGTAGGGATAAAGTAGCGGAATAATTATCGTGAAGCTAACCGAATTGATAAAGGCAACTAAGGTAACAATCCAAAACTGGAGAGGTAAATTAGACTGCCCCCTTAAATTTTTCGAGTTCATCTATTGAGTTAGAATTAATATTGCCAGAATTCGGTCTATTTTTTTATAGAAGTTTCTAACTGGCAGTTTCTTCAGTAGCTTAACTTAGTAATTACTTTACAAAATCCCCCATTCAGATAGATGTCAGCGTAAAACTAAATCTATCTCTCAATAGTTGACAAATTTATTTATATTATTGATAAATCAACTAACAATCATCAAACTTCTTGCAACAACCAAAAGCCGGTATAAGTCATTCCAGAATCATCAGGCTGTACTAACAAAAAATGCAATCCTTGACTTTGCTGCTTGCGCTGTTGATAGACTTTCGCCGCTTCTGAAACTTCCTTATCCTCAAACGTCGCTACAATCCATCTATCAACCAAATTCGCTTCCAACACCAACCCATCTGGGGCACCAGCAATATAATTTAAAGCCACTGGACTACTTTCTTTTAACCATCTTGCCAAAAACATGGATTTACGTCCGCCATAAATTACCACACCCGGAATCGGCACCGTTGAAGCCAAACCCAAATTTATCGGCAATAAAAAATCGGGTGTTTCTAAAATAGGAATTGGACGCTCTGAGACAAAATCAGCAATATTACCAGCGCTTAAAGTAGCAAAACTCCATCTATCTCCCCAAATATTTTCAGATAAAGGTGTTGGAGGTGGCTTATCTAAAGTCGTAAATTGCTGCTTTTCTTCCAGCCATTTTTTTAAAGCAGCGGTGCGACGAGTTGCTTCGACTTTAATACTCAAACTATTCCCAGCTTGTTCAATTATACTTAAAGACTGAGGACGAAACACTTGAATAACATCAGGTAAATTATTCGATGCTGCTTGGTTAATTTGCGAAGCTACCCAACTAGAATTAGCTTCTGATTGGAGACAAGTCGCTTCATATTTAAACTCAAGACTGGAATCGCAAATCGATAAATCCCATAAAACCTGTCCCGACTTATCCGGTTGCGAACGACGATAAAAATCAGCTTGCCAAACAATCATACAGTTAACAGTGAGCAGTGAACAGTGAGCAGTTATCAGTATTAGTTTATCCTTGTTACTTCAATATTTCATTGATTACTATTACTACAATTAGCGTGAATTAAAGCACTGATTATACTTGGATAGAAAAATATTGATATATATAAATCTATCAAAGCTAAGTTTCAAAACAAAAAGGTAATCTAAAAGAGTTTGATAATATCGACATTTATATAAATTAAGAT
>JBARZF010000769.1:0-6204 GCA_049649675.1 Rivularia sp. (in: cyanobacteria)
TTACAGAGCAGCAGGTAATAGCAAATCTTAGCTGAATGCTAGGTTAATAATATCTACAACAACCCGGATTAATCCGAGTTGTTGCTTCCATTTTTAGATTTAATTTTGCTCTTTAAGCAATTGCTCAATTTGTTCAAGTTGTTTTTGGGCATGGGTAAAGTTTGGGTCTAACTGAGTTGCCTGTCTATATTCTTTAATTGCCTCTTGCAACTGGTCTTTCAATGTATAAGCAAAACCCAAGAAATAGTGACTCATTACATGAGTACGAGTTGAGTGATAAGGCATATCCTTTAGCTTTAACTCTTCTTGTAACAGAGCGATTGCTTCTTCTACTCCATCAGAGTCTGTCAACATATATTGAGCGATTAATCCACCGGCCAAATCTATGTAAGCTGGAGTATAATTGGCATCAAGTTTTTTAGCCTGACGAAGGTATATAATTCCTTGTTCTAGGTTTTTGATGTTGTTATTGATTACTGCCTGCTGAATTAATAGAGTTCCTAAATTATCGTAGGCAAGTGTATGAGCGCTTGTAGGTTCACCAGGACTATCTGGCAGTTTGATGGCTTGACGGTATGTTTGTATTGCCTCTTCTATTCTTCCCTGCCGCGTTAATAAAGTCGCAATGTTGTTATACACCATTGCATAACTTGGATCTAGCTTAATTGCACGTTGGTAATTCTCTTCTGCTTCTTTCAAGCGACCTAAATCGGCTAGAACTGCTCCTAAACTGCTGTGGGATATAGCACTAGTGGGGTTTAGCTCCACGTTACAGCGCAAACAAGCAAGTGCCGCTTCTAATTGATTTATGCTTCTGAGAAAAATAGCAATTTGACCCAAAGCGTCAGGGATTTTATGAATATCAAGACTCTGGAAATTAAGATCAATGCCTTTTTGTCCTAGTACATTTTCTAGATTTCGATAAGAATTAGAGAAGCTGGGATCTAAATTGATAGCACGACAGTAGAATTTTATTCCCTCTTCCCATTGTCCTTTCTCTACTAATGTTCTACCAAGATTGTTATGGGGACTCGCAGCAATAGCTTCGGGTGGATAGAGAGCAATAGCACGACGATATGCTTCAATAGCTTCATCTAAATTCCCCAATCCGACTAAAGCATTGCCCAAGTTGTCATATGCATCAGCACGATTTGGATCGAGTTTAATAGCAAGACGAAGTGTTTTCACTGCTTCTTCAAAATTGCCTGCAACACCATACTTGATTCCCTCCGCGACCAATTTATCGGTAGAAAAAATGTCTGTCCGAGCAATTTGAATCGGTATTATCGGTTGAATAGACCTATTCTCGCTAATGTCAATTACTTCAGTGGTAGAAGATTCTTGATCGGAATTTGAAACTGCTATCTGGGATTGAGCCGATGTTGAACTATTCCCTAATAGAAGACCTAGAATAGTACAGCAAGTAAATATGTGAGTAGTTTTCATTTTTAACCACCCTCATTTGTTTATTAGTAAGTGAATTAAGTTATTGAGAATTAGAGATATCAAACATTTATCCCTATTCATTCCCTACTTCTATTATGTCTTAAATTTTGAGCAATACGGTTAAAATTATAATAATTAATACTTTTATTAACACAAAATCGCAGTGAATGGGGGAAGCATCCCAACTGTTTGAAAACATATAAAAGACGTTGCAGTACAACGTCTCTACATTTCTTTTTGCGGTAAAAACTAACGATTATTTATTTGACGTTGATTTTCACAGCTTTATGTTTCTCACCTTCAATTTTGGGTAAGTTAAGTGTCAGAATACCGTTTTTGTATTCTGCTTGTGCTTTATCATTTTGAACGTGGGCTGGTAAAGGAATTTTCCGCTCAAATCTACCGTAGTGGAATTCCGAGCGTACCATGCCTTTTTCTTCTGTCTTAGTTTCAGACTTACGCTCTCCGCTAATAGAAACAGAGTTTTCGGTGACATCAACGTTCAAATCTTTGGCTTCCATTCCTGGAATTTCTAATTTGAGCCGGATATCCTCAGCAGTTTCTTCTATTTCTGCGGAGGGTATGTAGTTGAGTGCAGAACCTCCATTACCGCTTGGCATAATACCCTCCATCAAGCGATTCATTTGCCGTTGCATTTGATCGAGCGCCCACATTGGCTCTCTGGATAAAGGTTCCCACCGTTCTATTTCTTGAAAGGGTTCCCAACGTTTAATTGCCATAACAGTTGCCTCCTGTGGATTTCTTAATTGAAGGTTTTGAAATCTTTCACTTTCAGAGTAGGAAAAAAATTTGAGGAAGTTGTGAGGAAATATTTTTTGAATTTTGAACGAAGACAATGTAATGCTCATTTAATAATATATAGATAAATAAACTTTTATATAAATATTGGTAGTTTTAAGTAAATTCACTGTTGACAGAGAGATAATGTAAGCAGAGGTTCGGATTCATAAGGAGATCCGACTATGAACAAAATACTAAAGAATGCAATTGCCTTTACGGCACTTTTGACATTAAGTACGTTAGCTTTACCCGCATTTGCTCTTGAAGCAAATTCAGCAGAAGGTGCCGCACAAGAGGTTTTAGTTGCTCAAAGAATTAGCCGACGTGGATCGAGATCCACCACAACCCGGTGTACTACTGTCCGTAGGACGAGAAGATGGCTATATCAGCGTTGTCGCAGAACTACCTGTACCAGAAGAGGCACGCGAGGAAGACTAAGATGTCGTGTCGTAAGTAGTTGGAGAAGACGGATACGTCGCACATCCAGAAGATTTTCGAGAGGAGAAGTACCTCGCACATCTGGAACAATTTGGAGAAGAGATTAACTTAGATATAAATGATAGATCCAGGTCTAGAACAATCTACAATTTCTCTTCTGATTAGTAGGATGAATAATTACGACGTTGCTGAATCATGCGGATGAAGTGAATAATTTTACATCACTAGAGACGTAGCACTGCTACGTCTCTACAAATGTTTAGGTTATCTGAAAAATCCATTTTATTATTCAATTAATAACTAACACCGCAGCACCATTGATTTTACCGTTACGAAGTGCTTCCAATGCTTCATTCGCTTTTTCTAAAGGAAAAGATTGCACCTGGGTAATAATAGGAACTTTGGGAGCCAATGCAAGAAACTCTTCTCCATCCTGACGAGTTAAATTAGCAACAGAACGCACCATCCGCTCTCCCCACAAAATATCATAGGGAAAAGATGGAATGTCACTCATATGAATTCCTGCACAGATTACTACTCCTCCTTTAACAACGGCTTTTAATGCTGCTGGTACTAAATGTCCTGCTGGTGCAAAAATAATTGCTGCATCTAACTTTTGAGGTGGTAACTCGTCGGAACTACCAGCCCATACAGCACCTAGTTCGCGAGCAAACTTCTGTCCCGAATCATCTCCGGAACGAGTAAAAGCATATAGTTCTTTTCCTTGGTAACGAGCAACTTGTACCAAAATATGAGCCGCTGCACCAAAACCGTAAAATCCTAAGTTTTGGGCATCACCAGTCATTCTCAGAGCGCGGTAGCCAATTAAACCCGCACACAATAAGGGTGCAGCCTGTAAATCTAGGAAATTAGAAGGAATAGCAAAACAAAAACGCTCGTCTGCAACCGTATATTCTGCGTAACCACCGTTTATTTGATAGCCAGTAAATTGGGCATAGTCGCACAAGTTTTCTTGGTGAGTACGGCAGTAACGGCAGCAATTACAAGTATGTCCTAGCCAAGGTACTCCAACCCTATGGCCGATTTTAAATTGACTTACTTCCTTACCAAGCCCTTCTACGATTCCGACAATTTGATGTCCCAATATTAACGGTAACTTGGGATGTGTTAATTCTCCATCGACAATATGCAAGTCAGTTCGGCAGACTCCACAAGCCCGAATGCGAATCAAAACCTGTTCGGGCTTCGGTTTTGGCATGGGTACATCTGACATTGATAATCCAAAACCGGGCTGTCGCAAAATCATCGCACGCATTACTCAAATCTCCGATAATTGGGGATTGGGGATTTTAGATATACAAAATCCAAAATCTAAAATCTAAAATCTAAAATTGGTTTGATGCCACGGCATCGCATGAAGTGATAGTTCTTGCTGCTGAGGTGCTGCCAGATAATAACCGAACCAACTACTTGCTAAACGGGCTACTTCATCTAAAGCACCTGGTTCGTTAAATTGTTGAGAAGCACTCTTGATCATTTCTAATTGTTTTTTGGATGCTTTGATATGATTGAATGCATCTTGATTCATCGCAATTAACGGTAAGTCATTTTCTCCGACAATCAGTAAAGTTGGAGCCTGTACGTAATTTAGAAC
This sequence comes from Rivularia sp. (in: cyanobacteria), assembly GCA_049649675.1. Classification (GTDB taxonomy): domain Bacteria; phylum Cyanobacteriota; class Cyanobacteriia; order Cyanobacteriales; family Nostocaceae; genus Rivularia. Next base: position 4,301 of record JBARZF010000769.1, read on the forward strand.
ATCTGATGTTAAGCAGGTTTCTCCACTACGCGAAACTACAGCCCCTACAGACATCGGACGTTGTGCTGCTGCAAGTAATGCTGCTCCCCCACCAGTGCGATCGCCAAAATAGCCGACTTTGAAATCGCTGGTGCTGGGGTTATTAAGCAACCAATCAGTGACACCAATTAATCTTTTTGCTAAAAATTGAACGTTACTGCTGCAATGCTTGCTTCGTAAGTCGATTTCTTCCTCTTTGGGGGTTAGTAAGTCTATTAATACAGTTCCAACTCCTGCTGTTTGACGCAAGACGTGAGCAAGGTAACGATTGCGAGTACTATAACTGCCAACACCATTACCATGTGCGAATAGAACAATGGAGCGAGCATCTGATGGTACTACCAACTCAGCCTGCAAATCAACAGAACCGATTCTAATTGAAAGTACTTTTTCTTCAACATTGCTTAAAAATTTAGTAGTCATTATTACGCCCTCCAAGATATTATTTCAATTCCAAAAAAAACATTTTTAAACGCAAATGCTCTTCAAGTAAAATTACTGGTGACTATTTATTACCCAATGCCCAACGCCCAATACCCAATACCCAATACCCCATGCCTATAATTTCATGCTGCATTAGTCATTGCTGTAAATTTTTCAAGTAGTTTATGTACTTGCTCATCGCTCGTTTGTGGGAAATTTTCGTACCACAAACCAACAGCGTAGAAAGGTTCCGGCATTGTCAAACATACAAGCTTATCAACTTCTGCTTGTAGTTCTTTGCACACACTGTAAGGAGCAACAGGAACTGCTACGATTATCCGTTTGGGCTTTTGTTGTCGCATCAAGGCAATAACTGCACGCATGGTTGAACCTGTAGCTATACCGTCATCTACGATTATTACTGTACGATTTATGACATCAATAACAGGAAGATTGTCTCGATATGAATGTTCGCGTCTTCGTAATTCTCGCAGTTCTTTAGCCGAAACTTTGTCGATTATCTTATCGGGTATATTCCATTCACTCAAAATATCGTAATTGAGTACTCGCACCCCATTAGAAGCAATAGCACCCATAGCCAACTCTGGATGATGGGGAATGCCCAGTTTTCTGACTACGCAAACATCAAGTGGTACATTTAATGCCTTGGCTATTTCAAATCCCACAGGCACACCTCCACGAGGTAAAGCTAATACAATTACATCTGAAAGATTTGCATAGGCTTTGAGCTTTTGAGCCAAAAGTTTTCCGGCTTCAGTACGATTGCGAAATGTCATTGTCATTTATATCACCTCCTTAAAAAGTTAAGAAGTATTGACTTGTACCATATTGCCCATTTTTATTTTTCTCTGTTAATTAAAAAATCTGTTTATCTACTTTTACTTATAGAGGAATAACTTGAGGAAGTTGTGAGGAATCTGCTTGTAGCTAATAAATAAAACAGAGTTGCTCAATCCAAGTTATTTTAGATTATGGAGTGAAATAATTTCATATATCGTGCCAGAATAATAGTAATAGCGCCTCGATAGAGATGTATGAATAATAATGTAGCAAAACCTTTGGACGGAATATCAAAGAAAGTGGAAACAAGTTTAATGCTTCCTTCTAGTAATGTTGTAGTTTTACCGGAAGTTTCCTTGCCGATGACTTTAACAGATTCTTATTCAATTGGAGTAGTAGAAGCAGCATTATTATCAAATCACAAGCAATTGGTTGTAGCTACAATTCGACCAGAAATTAAATGCCGATTTGACAAAGACAAAAATGCCGAAATTGAAAGTTTAGATGATATTTATCCCGTCGCAACTCTAGCAACAGTAGACAGCTTTGTAAGATTACCTGTAGGTATGGCAGAATGCGTTTTTCGGGGATTAGAGCGCGTAAAAATTGAAAAATTGCAGGTATATGACCATATTTGCGAA
>JBARZF010000770.1:0-4627 GCA_049649675.1 Rivularia sp. (in: cyanobacteria)
AATACATCTTTTACTTTTGGGGAAGGAGGATAAGGATTTTCGTTGCTATTTAGTTTAATAATTTTACTATCCGATTTTGGCTGCTCTCCAGGGATATAGCCAGTCATTGCATCAATTTCAGCACGGAAAAAGCTTGTCATTCGATTTAGGATTTTAGATTTTAACATAGATTTTGGATTGAGCCTATTGATTGTTCGTAGTCAGGGCTTAAGCCCTAAGTACAAGCACTAAAGTTTTTATTAGAAACCCTTAAAAATATACGAGAAGCAACACTTTGTTTAATGTCAAACGCTTGAAATAAAATGATATACTTATTTTTCTCTATTAATTAATCCTATCAGTCCGTATCCAGTTTATTTCAAGACAGTACTAATGATGCTAATTCATATAAAAAAGGAAACAGAGCAAACTTAAGATAAATCTTAAACTATAAATGGTGCGTTACGCTTCAGCGATAACACACCCTACAAATTAAATATTTATCCCTGTTCCCTATTCCCTATTCCCTTTTAGCCATACTATTAAATACTAATTTTGAAATTTGAGGAAATAAATCCCAATCAGATGCATAAGCTTTATCATCAGCAAAAACAACTAAAATATAAGCTTTTCCATCGGGTGTAGTGATAATTCCAGCGTCATTACGAGAATTAGAAGTCCATCCTGCTTTTCCTTTAAAATCAACATTATCTGGTAAAGATGCGCTCAAAAATCCTCTTACGGGATTGAATTCATTCGGATTTTTATCGTCTTTTTTTAATTTTCTAGTTTCAGAATCTATTGTTAACCATTTTGCCATTTTTTTACTATAAATTGCCGATACAGATTGATTACTAGAAATTTCATATAACAGTCTGGCAACTTGTTGAGTTGATATTTTATTACGAATCGGATTTTCCCAATTTTCTCGCAATATTAGTTCCGAACCTTCTGGTTTAGCAAGCTTTAAATATGGAATTGGAAATGTTTTTTGACTGACATTTATATTGTCATATCCTGCTTTTTGAAAATATTGATTAACTTGCAATCTTTTATTTTTCCAATTTTTAGATTCTTCTCCTTGAATATTTTCTTGGTATTTAGTGTTGGAAATTTGATCGACAATATAGCTAGCAGCTTCATTATCAGACTTTTCAATCATTTCATCTAGATATTGAGAGAAATCTGATTCCGATAAAATATCTTTTTCTATTTGAGCATAAAGGTAAACCATCCAAAATAGTTTAACCACGCTTGCCGGATATCTCAATTTTTCTTGCTGATATCCGGCAATTTTTCCGGTTTTTATGTCAATTAATGTAATTGATAGTGGCTGAGTGGGAAATTTTTTCTTTTTAGTTAAATCAACAACTTCATCAACAATGTTCTGTAGCTCTTTGCTTTGAGTGAATCTAGGAGAAGTTGTGATATTATATGCTAATTTTGAAGGTTCTATATTTTCTGGTAATTTAACTGGTGAAGCCGATGCTGTAGGTGTCGATCGCACAGTAGATTGATTTACTTCTTTGGCAGCTTTTTCGGTGCTATCGGCATTTTGTTGTTTAAATAAAACTAAACCAATTGAAGCGATAGTTAAGGCAACTCCAATAACTATACTCGCAAATTGCAGCCGTAATAATTGAGCAGAGCGTTTTTTATCGCTGATTCTCATTTTTTATATGTTGATACTAAATATAGACTTATAATTTGCGATTGACATCAAAAAAAAATAATTAATGAATACTAATGACGTTGAGAGTTTTGTAATCAGAAATTTTTAAATTACCATCTTCTAACTGCAAAGAATATCTTACTAATCTAGTATCAAATGAAGTATTTTCACCAGTAGCTATTTTCCCATTTTTATAAAATATTCTGTCTTCAGTAACTACAATATCTATTGTTGCTCTCTTATTACTAGCAATAAACTTTTCTACAGAATCAATTTTTTGTACCCCATATCGATAATAAGAATTATTGTTTTCTAACCACTCTAATGAACTATCAGTACCTACATTTTTTCTATAGGCTTCACCTGTAGTTAATTCTGCCCCAAGATTGCGATCGAAAGGAGGTGCAAATAATTGTCGCTTTGCATCTTGCCATTGATTCAATACAGAAATAGCTGCTTCTCTTGTTATTGATGATGCAGCAGGTGTAAATGTATTTGAATTAGAAGATTGCTGTGCTGGATTATTTGCAGGTTGATTTAAATTTGTAGTATTAGAAGCATCAGCCACATTCGCTGCTGGTTTGTTAATTATTGAAATACCACCCATCGCACATACCCCAATTACAGCGCCTATAATCGTAGCTTTTTGCCAGTCTTTCATTCCTGGATTAACTACAGTTGCTGGTGCTGGTGCTAGTGTTGGTGTTGGTGTTGGCGCTGCTGTTGGTGCTTGTGTTGGTGCTGTTGAAATTAGAGTCGGAGGTTGTGTCGATGGTGCAGGAATGCAAGGTATCGTAGGTGGAAAAGGAACTGCTTGGGTTTGCAATGCTTGTAACATTTCTTTAGCAGTAGCAAAGCGCGAGCGCGAATGAGATTGAATCGCCTTATCTAAAACTGCGGCAAAGCTAGAGGTAATATTTGGAGCATATTCTCGCCAGATAATTTCACCTGTAGATGGATTATTTGGTAATTCTTGGGGTATTTTCCCCGTCAGTAAGTATATCGCAGTTAGTCCCAAACTATACAAATCGCTGGAATATACTGGTCTTCCTGCTGTTTGTTCGCTGGGCATAAACCCTGGTGTTCCAATTACAATCGACTTCGGGGAATTTTCGGAAGCTACTACCGTTTGCATGGTTTCCTTAACCGCACCAAAATCAATTAAAACAGGTTGTGAGTCTGATAAGCGAATAATAATATTGTCGGGTTTAATATCTCGGTGGACGATACGTTTACTGTGGATGTAGTCCAGTACGGGTAAAATATTAATTAAAATTTCTTTGACTGAGGCTTCGCTAATAGCTCCTTCTTGCTGCACCTTTTTTGTTAAGGTGTCTCCTTCTATATATTCTTGAATTAAGTAAAATTGCTCCTCGTCGGTGAAATAAGCATACAGTTGAGGAATTTGATTTTTACCGTCGCTTAATTCTTCTAAAAGTGCGGCTTCTCGCTGAAATCTTTCTTGTACTAATTGATATATTTGTGGGTTATCTTCTACAGGCTTCAGTTGTTTAATTACACATTTACGTTTAGAAGGCATTTGAGTATCCACAGCCAAAAAGGTTTCGCCAAATCCCCCTGAAGCTAGAACTTGAATTACTTGATAGCGATGGTTTAATTGTGTTGGTGTCATCATAGGTTCACACCCAATATTTATTAAACTATAGCCACAAAAAAAACAAGCATCCTCTATATATTTACTTAAATACGATTGCCGATATTTTTATCAAAGGTTTAATTTAGTTTGGTAGAGTCATCAATGTTCCAGTTTTGCTGCGTCGCATTCCATACAAGTTTGAAGCGTTGAGCATCGGGAATGACTCTTTCCGATTTCAGATAATATTTCATTTGTACTTCTACAGTTGCAGTATTAGAAGTTGTTGATAAAGTCTTTGCTCGTTCAACTTCAACTCTTTGAACTTTGTTCCACCAATTAGTATATTCGGAGTACTTGTTATTAGATTTGTTTCTCTGGAATTTTGGAGAAAGTAGATTCCAAGTGGTTGTATAATTTCGATTATTAATAGTTGCATAGTAATTTACAACTGCTTGACTTGCTGATGGTTTGGAATCTGTTTTGGGGCTTTCTATTTGAGAACCATAAAAATAATTTGGTGATGCATTTGCATTTTCGCTTGCCAAGGCACAATAAGCGTTTTTATTGCGCTGAACGTAATTTTTTAGCGACTCGATACAGTTACTACGACTGCTAAATTTTGCAGCGTAAACTTGATGGTATGGATTGTTAGATAAATTGGGATAATCTCGCAACCAAAATTTTCCAGCTTGGCTATAGCCAGCATTTTTTAATTTTCTAGTTTGGTTGTTAGCATTATTAATTTCTCGAAATGCCGAATCTGCCAGGAAATAAAACTTTTCAGGCTGTTGTTTGGGAGGAATAGTAGCGGGTTTGCTTACTGCTACCGTCGGCTTTGGTTGAACAATGGGATTAGTTTGTGGCTCGCGCTGTCTTTCTTGAACGAATATAAAAGCTAACAGCACGCATCCACCAATTAAACCACCCATTAACGCCGATTTAAACCAGCTTGCTGTTTTACTGGGTTTTGCTACTGGTGTAGATGGCTTTAACGGTACCGTTTGTACTGTTGGCTGCGGTTGTAATGCATCAAGCATTTTTCTGGCAGAAGAAAAACGTTCTCTAACTTGAGAGCGAATTGCTTTATCTAAAACTAAGGCAAAATTTGGGCTTATACCGTTTTTCTGCCAAATAATTTCACCGCTGTAGGAATCTGTTTGCAATTCTTGCGGCATTTTAGCTGTCAGTAAATAAATAGCTACCAACCCTAAACTATACAAGTCACTGGCAAAAGTAGCCCTCCCAGCAGCTTGTTCGATAGACATAAATCCTGGCGTACCGATGACAATCGAACTAGTAATACCCCCACGAGAATTAACTTGTGCGGCCATTGTCTCACGCACCGCACCAAAATCGATTAAAACTGGTTGATTATCTGA
>JBARZF010000771.1:0-4881 GCA_049649675.1 Rivularia sp. (in: cyanobacteria)
ACAAAACCTGCTGGTAATAGCAGCAATTCTTCATCTGATGGTAATTCCGGTTGCGGCTGCCCTCGAAAAGGTAAAGGAATGCTGTGAGTTTTACCATAACGAGCCGCGACTTCACCGGCGAGAATCATCATTTCGGCTACTAGTTTTCGCGAACGAGAATCATCTAATAAATCTATATTAACTTCGTCATCTTTAACCTTGATGGTAGCCTCGGGCATATTAATGCTGATGGCTCCTTGCTCGTAGCGCCAAGACTTACGCTTTAAAGCCCATTTCCCAAGGGCTGCTATTTCGGGTTCTTCTCGTACTCCCGATTCTAAAATATCGTTTACATCTTCATAAGTAAGACGATAAGTCGGTTTTATTAAACTTGCATGAATGCTGTAATCTTCAACTCCACCAGTTTCGTCTAAAATAATTCCGAAACTTAAAGCACAACAGATTTCTCCCTGTATCAAGCTCATTGGCCCAGTTGCCAATACTTCGGGAAACATCGGAATCATTCCCGTAGGTAAATATACGGTACTACCGCGCTTTCTAGCATCTAAATCTAATTCATCTTCGGGTACAAGCCATCGTGTCGGATCTGCAATGTGTACCCATAATTTTTCGCGATTGTCGGGGAGCATTTCCCAACTTAAACCATCATCAATTTCAGTCGTGGTTTCATCATCAACCGTATAAACTTTTAGATGAGTTAAGTCCAAACGATTAATATCTGGATCTGGAGGAAGAGAGTTTAAGCGTTCATGCGCCACATCTGTTACCTTAGTAGGAAATTGAACCGGAATTGAGGAACGACGTAGAAACAGGTTTTCATTTGGACTCCACCAACCCAAATCAACGAGCAACCCGAACGCTCCTTGAGGAGTTGCGGTACGTCCGAGCATCGTCATCGTTTCTAAAACTTGTGCGGGTGGGGGATAAGCTTGAGCCAAAGAATCATATTTCACTCCACCCCGCGTTACGTCTGCTAGTAACGCCGCATATTTTTCTAAAGCTTCAAGCCTGTGGCGATCGTGCTTTTGCCATTCTACAGCTTCACCATCAAGTGCCTGCTGTACCCTTGTTAAAAATTCTTGCTGTCCTTTAGCTTTGAGCGCTTCTACCTCTAATTGGTGCTTGCGTTCTGCAACAGCACTCGCGCTTCGTGGTTCGTAACCGTCACCTTTTTGCTTGAAATAAACTTTGTCATCCGATAACAAGCAGTGAGCCGCATAAACTTGAGGTGCTTCTGCTTGAGAAAATAGCAAAATCGCCATTTCTTCCGGTGTTGCAGACGCGCCATCTTCTACCAGTAATTCCCAAGCCACCTCTAGACTCGAAGGATCTAAATACGACTCTACCTGTTGCAGAAAATCCGGTATCTCTGATGCATTATAGGTTTGTCCGACAACTTTATAGGTAAATTGTCTCGGCGCGAGACTTGTGGATTGTCCTCGTTCATCTAACACAATAAAACGATTTTTTCCGTCTGGACGCTCTACCACACCCAAACGGCGATCGCCTTGATTTCTAAATTCTACCAGCGTCCCCTTTTCCACAAGCCTTGTAATTCATTCAAGTTTTCAGTTGTCAGATTTTGGATTATCTAAGGTCAAATATCAAATCCTAAAATCATGCTCGTCTTCAATACAAAAAGTTCAAAAACATCCGCTGCCTTCAAGGCTTCCGGAGCCACTTGCATCCAAGTTGTAAGCCAAAATATAAAAGTGGTCTGGGAGGCAACCTATCGCTATGATGCTTCAAGAGCCTCCCCTTTTACCTTGTCCTTGAATTCAATTTAAGCTTCAGCATTCACAAAAGGCAATAAAGCCAAAAGTCTGGCACGTTTAATTGATGCAGTTAAAGCTCGTTGTTGCTGAGAAGTCAGACCAGTAATTCGACGTGGTAATATTTTACCGCGTTCGGTAATAAATTTACGTAACAAATCAACGTCTTTATAATCTATAGGTTCCCCTGGTTTGATGGGAGAAAGACGACGACGATAATAAGCCATTTTTACTTAATTTCCTTGTGAACGGTATGGGTGTTGCAATGCGTGCAGAACTTTTTAAGTTCCAAACGGTTAGTTGTGTTTCGACGATTCTTGGTACTCGTATAACGAGAAACTCCAGGCGAACGCTTATTCGCGTTGCTGCGACACTCAGTACATTCTAGTGTCACTATTATACGGACACCTTTACTTTTAGCCATAATAAGACAAACAATTTAAGCTAGCAGATAATAACACAAATAATCATTCTCTCACATTCAGCCGCGCAATTTCAACCATTCGCCCAATTCTGATGTAAGCAGAAATAGGTGTAAGGCGACGAAACTATAATAATTCCAGAATCGCCGCGATGCAAACTCTGTACGACGGCCAAATTCTATGATTCAATCACGCTTAAGTATAGCAGGCACTTTGCTCCAAAGCTTAAAAAATATTTATTCCATAAAAAACGGGCAGGATGCCCGCTCCACAAGAAACTAATATGATGATAAAAGCAAAGTTAATGACAAACCTTTAACCTTAATCACCGCTTGGCAAATTTCTTCGACATCTTCCGCAAGCGAATTGATTCTGGTGTAATTTCGACCAATTCATCTGGCCCAATATATTCCAAAGCCCTTTCCAAACTCATGTCTACTGGTGCTTGTAATTGAACTAATTCATCACCACTCGCAGCACGATGGTTTGTTAGCTGCTTAGTTTTACAAACGTTCAATTCCAAGTCTTGAGGACGATTATTTTCTCCAATAATCATGCCTTTATAAACTTTGGTACCGGGAATAATGAAATAAGAACCTCTATCTTCGGCGTTTTTCAAAGCATAGAAGGTCGCAACACCTTCTTCAAAAGATATTAGTACGCCGTTACGACGAGCCGAAATATCGCCAAGAATCGGACGATAATCGAGGAAACTGTGGTTCATGATGCCGTCACCGCGAGTGATACGCATGAATTCACCACGGAAGCCAATCAAACCACGGGCAGGAATGATGAATTCTAATTGCGATCGCCCGTTACCACCCATTTGCATATCTTGCATTTCACCTTTGCGCTGTCCGAGTCTTTCGATACAGCCACCAACGGCTTCTTCGGAAACGTCTAAAGCCAAGAGTTCGTAAGGTTCGCAAGGTTGTCCGTTAACTTCGCGATAAATTACCTGTGGCTGGGATACCTGAAACTCATAACCTTCGCGACGCATGGTTTCAATTAAAATACCCAAGTGAAGTTCACCACGTCCGCAAACTCCAAATCGATCGGGAGAATCGGTTTCTTCGACGCGCAAAGCTACGTTAGTTTGCAATTCGCGCATCAAACGATCTCTAATCTGCCGAGAAGTTACAAAATCACCTTCCTGACCGCAGAATGGTGAATCATTCACGGAAAAGGTCATTTGTAAAGTCGGCTCGTCCACTTTAATAAGTGGCAATGCTTGAGGTTCGTTGGGACAAGTGATGGTTTCTCCAATATTGGCATCGGCAAAACCAGCGACTGCAACAAGATTACCGGCGGATGATTGTTCTAATTCAACTCGCGCTAAACCTTCAAAACCAAGTAACTTACTAATTTTGGATTTGACAATTTTGCCATCTTCCTTAATTAAAGCAGCCTGCTGTCCGGCGTTGATGGTACCGTTGTGAATTCTACCAATGACAATTCTTCCGAGATAATCAGAATAATCTAGAGTTGTAACTTGTAATTGTAAAGGCTTCTCTGGGTCGCCTACTGGTGGTGGAACGTGGCGTAAAATTGCCTCAAATAAAGGCTGCATATCCTTGTCTTCATCTTCTAGTTTGTCTTTAGCGAAACCTGCTAAACCAGAAGCGAACAAATAAGGGAAATCGCATTGGTCATCATCTGCTCCTAATTCCAAGAACAAATCCAATACTTTATCAACTGCGACGTGGGGATCTGCTCGGGGACGGTCGATTTTGTTGACTACAACAATCGGACGTAATCCTTTTTCCAAAGCTTTCTTCAACACAAAGCGTGTTTGAGGCATGGGACCTTCATTTGCATCCACGATCAGGACGCAACCGTCCACCATACCCAATACCCGTTCAACTTCTCCACCGAAGTCAGCGTGTCCGGGAGTATCAACAATATTGATTAAAGTTTCTTTGTAGCGAACGGCGGTATTTTTGGAAAGAATCGTAATTCCTCTTTCTCTTTCCAAATCGTTTGAATCCATAACGCAATCCGGAACGTCTTCCCCTTCACGGAAAATGCCAGATTGTTTAAGTAGGGAATCAACGAGGGTTGTTTTGCCGTGGTCTACGTGAGCGATAATAGCGACGTTACGGATTGGGAGCGTCATAATTGCGTCCGATGTACTGCGGGTTTTATATTTTAATCATGTGAAGGCTGTCTTAACAGAATTCGGATAAAAATGGTAATTCTGTAAACATCCCTTAACAATTCTATCTTACTCTTTCCATTTGAAGATAGTTTTGGTAATGAATCGTTAGTAGTTAGTGGTTAGTTGATAGTTGTTGGCAGTAAAGAGTTGGGAGTTGGACATGGGGCATGGGGCCAGGGCGAATTATCTACTCCATCACCCCATCATCTTGTGCCTCTTCCCATCTAAAATTATTATGTTAATCTCGATATTCAAAAATGCCTCATATAGTCCTACTCGGCGATTCGATTTTTGATAATGTTGCTTACGTTGGGCAAAACCCTGATGTCATCGCACAGTTACGAATGAAACTTCCGCAAAATTGGAATGCTAGCTTAAACGCGATTGACGGGAATAAGGTTGATGATGTTTATGCTCAACTGGAGAAATTACCAAAAGATGCGACTCATCTAGTTTTAAGTATCGGAGGAAATAATGCACTTAGCTGTATCGGTATTCTGAATGAGAAAGTAGCTTCTTCTGCTGAAGT
>JBARZF010000772.1:0-6176 GCA_049649675.1 Rivularia sp. (in: cyanobacteria)
TTCAGCACACCCCAACCGATACCTGTGGAAACGCCCGTGACGACAACGCTTTGCATATTTTTAAAGAGTTAATTATTATGAGTTAAGAGCGATCTTAGCTTTTTCAAATTCAATCTACTGTTCGCTGCCTACTTTTAATTACCCATAAAATTAATAACTAGAGCCAAAAACCTATATATTTATACTTTAAAATTAAAAGTTGATTATTATACTTTATAAAAAATGGTTTTATCAGTAAACAACGCAGTAAAAACGTTCTAACCCGATAAAATATACGTAACTTTTAAAATGTATACGTAATTACATTCTCTTAAATATATAAATGAACAGTAAAATAGAATAAAGGTCGTAATATCGAAAAGTATGTAATTTTATCTTTACTTTCGACTAAAGTTATTTGCGGTGTACAAATAGAAAAACATTGCATCACCTACAGAATTCTCGATTTTGCTTATATTTTCTGGGAATGCAAAATTTTAAAATAAGTCATAAAAAATACATCTGTAACTCAATAAAAATGAAATCTCAAAAATCCTTATTTATAGCGTTACTACTGCTATCTATTTCTACAATTAGCTGTAACAAAACTAACAATTCTGCCAGAAAAAACTCTTTATTAGTTAAAACCAGCCATAACCAAACTTTTTCTAAAGCAAAAGACTACTTCGAGCGAGCCGAAGATCAAGTTCAACAAGGTGATTTAAAAGAAGCAATTAACAGTTATAACCAGGCGATCGACAATTATCCCAAGTTTACCGAAGCGTACAATTCTCGTGGTGACTGCAAATCGAAAATCAAAGAATTATAAACAAGCAATTTCCGATTACAGCCTTCTCTATCAAAATTAATACAAAATATGCCGAAGCCTATAATAATCGAGGTTTAGCCCATTATTATCTCAAAGACTATAAAAGTGCGATTACCTCCGGCTTTGGCTTCGCTTAACGCCGATTTTAACCAAGCAATAATACTCAATCCTCGAAATACTAACGCTATTAATAATCGAGGTTTTGTTTATACCGAATTGAAAGACTATCAAAAAGCAATTGTCGATTTTACTCGAATACTCGTTTTGAGATTCTCAAAACACCTTAGCCTATTACAATCGGGGTTTCGTCCATGAAAAATTAGGAAATAAACTCCAAGCAATTGCAGATTTGAAACAAGCCGCAAATCTTTATCAACAGCAGGGAAATCAGAAAGACTATCAAGAAGCACTCTCTCGGATTGAGAAACTGAGCAGTCAGCAGTTAAGAGTTGGGGATTAAGAGACGATCGAAATCGCCTTGAACGGCAAGAAACTAAAATTTTTTTTTGGGCAAAACTCTTGATTTGCGATCGGGTTAATAATAAATCCGTACAATTCATTTCAATAGATGTAGAGACGTAAAATTTTACGTCTCTATATTTTTGCGAATTACACTTAATTATCACTAATTCTTATCAAGATTGAAAAATCTATGAGAAAGTTATTTATTCTCAGTAATTAAAAATAGAATGTATTCTATGATACTTGCTATTGAGATAGTAAGGGATGTAGGTTCTTGTATTAATAGCAAATTCCCCTAATTAGACTCAAAGGATATGAAAATTTTATACTTTATTTTGCCGCTATTGATTTCAGTAGCGTCACCTTCGTTTGACCAAAATTCTATATCTCAATCAAACAATCGATTAGATACTTATAAAGAAGTATTAAATAAACATCCAAAAAGACAAAAAGACCATCGTGGTAGCGGTCGTCGTAGTTATGGCGGCAGGTGATAATTATTAGCTATTTATCAAAAGCCCTCTAAATCATTGGAGGTTGGTAATTAACCGTGAATCGTATTAATTAAAAGACAGCATAACCCGTATCAGGCATGATTGATAGGTGAATGAAATCCTAATACAATATTAGATTTAGAAATTCCTTTTTCTAATAACTGCTCTGCAACAGGTAAATCTTTACCGTCAACTCGATTTTAGATTTTAGATTTTAGATTTTGGATTATCTCTCATTTCTTCCAATTTACTTGCGGATAAGTTTCAATTCTACCTTTATATAAACTACGATTGGCAGAAGTAAAAAATACAGATAAATCGGCAAAACCTTGATGTTCGTAAACGCTAGCTTGTAAAGCCATTTCTAATCTATCGAGTTGTCTAACAAACTGTGATTCTACCGATCGACTTTTTTCGTATTCTTCCCATAAAGCCATCCATCTAAATCCATTAGGAAGTTTTTCCAGCACCTTGATTACAGATTGTTTTTCTAACTGATATTTATTATTTTTATCAATGTTATCTGCCGGGGTAAAATCTCCTGCATATATAGCAATCCTAAATCGTGAATCAATGCCATTCTAATTACTTTGGCAGTATCTAATTCAACAGAATATTCATCAGCTAATACCAAAGCTAATAAAGCCACACAAAAAGAATGTTCGGCAACGCTTTCACAATTTTGTGGTGATATTCCTTTTTGCAACCAACCCGCTCCGATAAAGCTGTTTTAATTGAACGAATTCAAAGTAAGCTTCAATAATTGGTAAAGTATGTTTACCGTGTAAAAGATTAATCGGTAAATCTGCTTTTTTTTTCCATCTTTAATCAATTATCAATTTGTTTAACCTTTAACCTTTAACCTTTAACCTTTAACCTTTAACCTTTGACCTTTAACCTTTCATCCATAACTACAAATCTTAAAATACAAACATGTTTGCTTCGTGATATAAATTTTCTTACCTCTTGTATAACAAAAACATATGCGTATTTTATCTCGCTCAATAATTTTATTAAGCGTTGTTTTTTACACTCAAGTTGCTAGCGCTGCTTTTAAACAACCTTTGCGCGGTAAAAGAGCAATAGTAGTTTCAGCCCATCCTTTAGCTAGCGATGCAGGGTTAGAAATGCTACAAAAAGGAGGTAATGCTATTGATGCTGCCGTAGCGACGACTTTTGCAATTTCCGTAGTAGAACCTTTTTCGGCAGGAATTGGTGGTGGCGGTTTTCTGTTGATGCATGACTCAAGAAACCGTAAAATTGAGACTTTAGATTTTCGCGAACGCGCTCCTTTAAAAGCTACGAAAAATATGTATTTAGATGATGACGGTAAAGTGCGTCGCAATGCAAGTATCAATGGTTATTTGGCTGTGGGTACGCCAGGAACTGTGGCAGGTATGTATGAGGTTCACCGCCGCTATGGTAAGTTACCTTGGAAAACAGTTGTTGAACCTTCAATTAAATTGGCAAAGGATGGTTTTCTAGTCAGTGACAAGTTTGTGCAAGCTGTCAAAAGTCGTAAGAAAATGATTGCTAGCAACCAAGAGGCACGAGCTATTTTTACTCGCAACGGTAACTATTTTCAACCGGGGGAAAAGCTCGTACAGAGAGATTTAGGAAGAACTTTACAAGATATCGCCGTTAATCCTCAAAGTTTCTATACGGGGAAAATAGCTAGTGCGATCGCCAATGATATGGCAAAAAATAATGGTTTAATTACTCTGGAAGACTTGAAATCTTATAAACCAATTTGGCGCTCACCAGTATGCGGTAATTTTGGCAAAGCTAGAGTTTGTTCGATGCCACCACCATCATCAGGAGGTATTCATTTATTGCAGATGTTAAATATTATCGGCGATACAGACTTAAAATCTTTAGGATGGCACCATCCCGACGCGATACACTTGATGGTGGAAGCGATGCGAATTGCTTATGCCGATCGCTCGGAATATTTGGGCGATCCTGATTTTGTCAAAGTTCCCTTACAGCAACTGATAAATCCCCAGTATGCAAAATTTCGTCGTCAGCAAATTAATATGCAGCGTGCAAAACCTTCAACAGAAGTAAAGCCCGTTGATAAAAATATATTAGAGAAATTTACTCGAAACACACCATCAAAATTAATACCTGCAAATCCCAATCCAAAATCTAAAATCCAAAATCCAAAATCTAAAGAGTCTACAGAAACGAGTCATCTAACAGTTATTGACGAACAACTTAACGCTGTAAGTTTGACGTTTACTATTAACTTAGGTTTTGGTGCTGGTGTAGTCACACCGGGAACGGGAATAGTTCTTAATAATGAAATGGATGATTTTTCAGCAGCACCGGGAGTTCCCAACGCTTTCGGCTTGCTCGGCAACGAAGCGAATTCTATCGCACCTCTCAAAACTCCCCTATCGAGCATGACTCCCACAATTGTCACCGAAAACGGCAGGTTGCGGATGGCTGTGGGTACCCCCGGTGGCAGTACTATTATCACTCAAGTATTGCAAATTATTCTTAACGTCTTGGAATATGACATGGATGCATCAACAGCAGTGTCTGCATCCCGCATACATCATCAATGGTTTCCCGATACATTGCGCGTCGAGCCTTGGGGATTGGATGCACTAACTTTGCAAGAATTAAAACGACGGGGACACAAAATCAACCAAACCAACCCTTGGGGGAACTCCAACCTGATTATTGTCAAACCAGATGGCACCCTCGAAGGTGCTGCCGATCCCAGGGGGGAAGGTGAGGCTAGGGGGATTTAGGGGAGAGGGGGTAGAGGGGGTAGAGAGGGTAGAGGGGGAAGAATAATTAATCTTAAATTAACTCTCTACTCCTAATGCCCAATTACCAATTACCAATTCCCAATTACCAATTCCCCATGCCCCATTCCCCATTCCCTATTCCCCATTCCCTATTTTTATTTACCTTTCAAGTGAAGCATCTGAAGTGTTAGATGGTGAAAATTCGTTGGCGCGGGCGCTGGCTACTAATGTCCAACCTGCTTTTAATAGCTTTTGATAGGTTGCCCATCCTTTGGAACCGCCGGGTATTTTATAGTCTGGGACTGCGATTTGTCGAAAAGCGGTGTATGGTCGCCAGGGTTCGTTCGGTGCTGTCTGCAAGTGCAAAATCTTCTCTCCGTTTTGACCAGACTTGGATAACCAACACATTCTTTTCATACAATCTCCTTCGCATTTTTGCATATAAAGCATAATTACAGACAATTGTCAATGGTTGCCTCACCCTTTCAGGATATTTTTGAAAAATGAGTTATAAAATATAAAAGAAATATAGAATAACTAATTTTCAGGATCATTTTTAGGCAACAATCCACCGTGTTTGTTGATACTTTTTTAGAGATGAAAATTTATATTTCTTCTCTATATAAAAATTAACCACAGACAGCCCGGGTCCGTGGAATACAAAAGTCAAACACCGATCTTAAAGGTCTGCGTTTGTCTAATTTTATATGTATTATTATTAGATGTGTGTAACTTTAACTACTTTTGTACTGTATAATTTGACATTAATAACTCAGTACATTGTATGAGTTGCTAGAACTCTTGCATAAAAAAGCTTTCACGCCCAAAATCAAAAATTCCTTCTTTGTATACAAGAATAAACATTGGTTTTTTGTTCTTCTAATTTATCGAGGAAATATAGGAAGAATCGCCAATAATCTCGCAAATTTGAGCGACTAATTGAGAATAAACATTTTCTGACAAAGCTGGTTTTGCTGCTTCGAGGGAAATTGATTCGTTTAAGTCAATCCAGGATTTGCATCCACCATATCGTTGATGATAGGTTACAACTTGTTCTGCTGGAAGTTTGTATGTCTTTAATAGCAGTACAAACAAGGGTTCTTGAGGTTTCCATTTTAGGCGATCGCAAACAAATTGTTCACTCCAGATATGGAATGGAAATAAAGCGTTGACAATGGATTCGTCGGTGACGGCTAAGATATGGGTAATTTGAGCGTAACTATTGATATTAACGGTTTCAGGTCGCCAACCGGGTGTTATTGGAACAACTTGATTTGAGTAATCGGCTTTGAGCATGAAAGTTTTTTGATGCTCGTAGGTTGGGTAAAGTAAAACCCGATTATGAGCAACTCGAAAACTCCCACCTTTTTCGTGGATACCACCTTTACGCAGCAGCATTATCGTCTTTCCGGTTTTTAGCGCATTAACGGCGATTACCCATTCTTTGAGTGCGTGATTTGTGGTTATTTCCATTTGCAATTTTTTCAAAGAAATAAATAACTATAAGCCGTGTCAAACTATTTAAAAGATCAAATAGGGAACAATCATGGAAAAACGCAATTTAGGTCAATCCGATATTAAAATTACTCCCATTCTGATGGGAACTTGGCAAGCTGGTAAAAACAAGTGGGTAGGAATCGAGGATGCTGATTC
>JBARZF010000773.1:0-23059 GCA_049649675.1 Rivularia sp. (in: cyanobacteria)
CTTTTGCGCTGGACGCAAACAACGCTTTGGGAGATGAAACCTCTACTCAGCTTGGTGCAAACCTGGTTGAGCAAGTATTGTCAATGAACAAAGAATCCTCGCACCTTTAGGTCGAGGAGTGTCAATAAATGCTTATGTCGAAGAAGTAATTGATAAAGGAGATTTTTTTGAGGTTAAAGTTCAAATAGGTCGTCAAAACAGCACTTACGAGGTATTTCGCGCTAAATATGTGATTGCAGCTAGTGGTATCATTGATAATTTGCCTTTTATAGATGATATCCAAAATGTCTACGAATATGCGGGATATAATTTACACGTCTGCTTGATATGCGATGGTTATGAAATGGCAGATAAAAGAGTTGGTGTATTTGGTAGAAACGAGCGCAGTTTGGAAATTGCTTTTAGTCTCGGTTGGTTTACACCCCATATCACTCTTTTTACCCAAGATATGTTTGAAGTTAGTTCCCAATTTCGCGATAGATTATGGGAGCATGAATATAAGCTTGTAGAAAAACCAATTAAACAGTTTATCGGTGAAAACCATCAAATGACTGGCGTACAAATGACGGATGGTTCGATAATTGAGTTGGATGCTGGATTAATTTCGATGGGTTCAGTATTCCATTCAAGCTATCTTTCTGGTTTAAACCTGCAAACTCAAGGTGAAAGCTTGGTGACAGATAAGATATGTCGGACATCTCACCCCCGAATTTTTGCAATTGGGGATTTGAAATTAGGCCTCAATCAAGTAATAGTGGCAGCTTCTGATGGTGCTATAGCAGCTACTGGAATTTGGCGAGATATTCGTCGTGAAAGAGGTGTCAAACCTGTTTCAAATCTTGATTCTGCTGTTTTCATTTAATAAGTAGACTCAATTGTCTACTTTTAAACCTTAATTACCATCCGCATTCATAAAAACTGTTAAGGTTTCGCGAGCATATTCAGCCCCCATAGAAGTATCTTCAATACTTGCCATTAAAATTGAACCACCGAGCAAAAGCAAGTATTGTTGAGAAAACACCTCTGGTTTAGGAATATCAGCTTCTAAAGCGAGTTTAAAAATATAAGTCCGAACTGATTGTCTTGCCATTACAACGACTTGGTTGACGGGATGGGACACATCCGCGATTTCTAAAGCTCCTTTAATAAAAGGACATCCGTGAAAATCCGGACTATCAAACCATTCTCGCAATACATCGAAGCTTGTTAATATTTTCTCTCTAGGGCTACTTGCTCTTTGATTGAGAGTTTCTTCCATCCATTCTAGCCATCGCTTGGCTTGGAAGCGCATCACTTCGAGAATAAGCCGATCCTTGGACGGAAAATATCGATAAAACGTCCTTCTGGCAACATCTGCATTTGCAATTACTTCATTAATGCTAAACCGCTCGAAACCTTTGTAATAAAACAAGTCGGCTGCTGAAATCAATATTTTTTCGCGTAGCTGCTGTCTTTGAGACACATTGCGCGTTTTAGGACAATTGTGTTGGCGCTGCTCGTTAGTTTCGCCGCTCATAATGCAATTATCGCCTCTGTAGACGAACCAGTCTACTTAGTAGTATCTTAAAATGCAGGTCTGTATATTTTTCTAGCTATGGCTTCTTATATAAAGCCGTTTATAGCATTTTATTATAGCCTACATTTGATAACTTCTACCAAATTGATAATTGGAGAGCTAAGTGATGGCAAACGAAAAACGGCTCGAGATCGGATTATTTGTCATGCGTTTGAGTATATCCATATTTTTTCTAGCTTTAATAGTACAGAAACTGATAACAACTCAATTGAAACAAGATATTGTTGAAGGATTTTATTTGTTTGGAATACCAAATTTTGCTATTTATCCACTATTGTTTTTTTCCACGGCTTTAATAATAGTCTTTTTCAGCGGTTTGTATAAAACATTTTCCTATGGTGGTTTGTTGGGTATGCAGTTAGTTATATTAGCTTCTACATACAAAGAAATGCTCAATTTTAGTAAGCCTACTTATCTTTTGTTCTGGATGAATATACCATTAACAGGGATTTTAATTACATTATTTTTGTTACGAGATCGTGATATTTTTTGGACTTTAGGTAAGAAGAGGAATAGAAATTTAGAGTTATTGAATAATTGCTATTGGCACCATAAACAAAGAACTTTAGAAATTTTATCATCCCTCAGTCATCGCACGGGCGAATTTAACATATATCTAAAACAAATCGCTGATGGTGTTGGTGAATTAATTGATGTCGATTCTTCCGTTATTACTATTTGTCAAGAAGATTTTGCTCGGATATTAGCTAGCAACCTAGATATAAATGATGATAACAGTCATCTTTCCTTGCACGGTCAATTAACTGGAACAGTCGTAGAAAATGGTCAAATTCTAATTGTTGAAGATACAGAATCATGTAAAAAATATGGTAAAGCACCAGCAGGATGCCGTGCATATTTAGGAATACCTTTACGCACTTCTCAAGGCAAAGTTATCGGTACAATTTGTTGTTTTCATAGTAAACCACGCCGATTTTCCGCTCAAGAAATAGAAATTGTGGAATTGTTTGCCGAGCGGGCTGCAACAGCAATTGACAACCATCATCTTTATCAACAACAAAAACAATTTAATCAAACATTAGAAACAGAAGTTACTAATAAAACAGAAGAGTTACGAGCGGCACAAGCCAAACTCGTGGAACGAGAGCGTTTAGCTGCCATTGGTGAATTTGCAGCTTCTATTGTGCATGAGATTCGTAATCCTTTTTGTACAATTAAGTTAGTTTTAGAATACTTTAATAAAGTTGATTTATCTGCGGAAGTGAAAAAACGTTTAGTACTGGCAGTCGATGAAGCAAAACGCCTAGAAAAATTATTAGAAGAAATATTGCTTTATGCCAAACCGCAAATTTTAGAGGTTTCACAAATTGATATAAATAAATGTATTCAAAAAGTATTAGAATTACAGCAAAGTTTTCCAAATTTTATTAATAAACATATTGATTTCCATCCTACAGAAACAGAGCTAAAAGTAATGGGAGACGAGAATAAAATCAAACAAGTATTAATAAATATTGTCCAGAATGCTTGTGAGGCTGTAGGTTCTGGAGAAAAAGTTGAATTACAGGTAGATAGCAATTTTAATCGCCAAGAAGTTTGTATTCAAGTCAGTAATGGAGGTGAACCGATACCACCCGATATTTTACCATTATTAACCCAGCCCTTCTTTTCTACAAAATCTTCTGGAACTGGATTGGGATTAGCAATTACAAAACGGATTATAGAAGTCCACAATGGTGAATTTTTAATTGAATCTAATGCTGAGAAAGGAACTTCCGTGACAATTAAATTACCTATGGCTGTGGCATAGATATATTAGTAATATTTAAAGCTAAAAAATAAAAAACCTGAAATAAAAATTGAATTGGGAATTATATAGTGAGCGAAAATATTATTCTGGTTGAAGATGAAGTCAAACTAGCTCAATTTTTAGAAATGGAGTTAAGTAGCGAAGGTTATAACGTTAGCGTCGCAAATGATGGAATGACAGGATTAATCTTAGCACGAGAATCTAATCCCGATTTAGCAATTTTAGATTGGATGCTTCCCGGTTTAAGTGGAGTCGAACTTTGTCGTCGTTTACGAGCTACAGGAAGTAAAATTCCAATTATTTTGCTGA
Organism: Rivularia sp. (in: cyanobacteria); assembly: GCA_049649675.1. Taxonomy (GTDB): domain Bacteria; phylum Cyanobacteriota; class Cyanobacteriia; order Cyanobacteriales; family Nostocaceae; genus Rivularia. Next base: position 3,657 of record JBARZF010000773.1, read on the forward strand.
CTGCTAAAGATGAAGTAACTTCGCGAGTTACGGGTTTGGATGCTGGGGCTGATGATTATGTTCTTAAACCTTTTAGCATAGAAGAACTTTTAGCCAGAATTCGCGCTCATTTACGTCGCAGTATTGAGGAAGATAATCGTCATATATCAAAATTTGAAAATTTAAGTTTAAACCGTCAAACTCGTCAGGTATTTCGCGGTGATAGAGCTATAGAGTTAACGGTAAAAGAATTTGATTTGCTGGAATATTTAATGAGCAATCCTCATCAAGTTTTTACCAGAAACCAAATTTTAGATAAGGTTTGGGGTTATGATTTTATTGGAGATTCTAATGTAATTGAAGTTTATGTACGTTATGTACGTATTAAACTTGAAGAAAATAATGAAAAACGTTTAATTCATACGGTGCGAGGTGTAGGGTATGTGTTACGTGATGAGTAAAGGAATTTTTAATTTTAACAACGGATGCGTTTTTTTAGATTAAATTCATGTCCCATACGATTTTATTCCTATTACATCTATCTTTGGTTAGGTTAAATAAAATCGATTGGAGGAAGTGCTTTTAGCCCTAACTACTTAAAATCAATTTTGGCAAAGTATTTTCACATTTAATAGCCGATTATCGATTACCAATTACCAACTACCAATTATTATGGGTTATCAACCAATCGAAGATTACGGCATTATCGGCAATATGCATACCACTGCTTTGGTGGGAATGAATGGCTCAATCGATTGGTTTTGCTATCCTCAACATGATTCGCCAAGCGTTTTCTGTGGTATTCTCGACGAAAAGAAGGGCGGACATTTTAGCATTTCACCTACACTCTGTAAGGATAATCATAAACAATTTTACTGGCCCGAAACTAATGTTTTAGTCACTCGCTTCCTTGCCGATTGCGGTGTTGGGGAAGTTGTTGATTTTATGCCTGTAGGTTTATCTCCCAACGATAAAGGCTATCACTGGCTGGTAAGAAAAGTAAGCTGTATCCGCAGCAGCATGAAGTTTCGCATGGAGTGCCAGCCTGCTTTTAATTATGCTCGCGATAAGCATGAAACACAGCTTACTGAAGGTGGGGTTATTTTCAAATCTGCCGATCTTAATTTAGGATTAGTCACAGATATCCCCCTCAAGCAGGATGGCAATGGAGTTTTTGCTGAATTCAGTTTAAAGGAAGGAGAATCTGCGGTATTTATATTGCGAGAAGTTGAATGCGAGCAAGGTTGCGGTTTACCGTTGAACCCAGAAGAAACTACGCAGATATTTCAACATACTATAGATTATTGGCGGCGCTGGATTTCTAAATGTACCTATAAAGGTAGATGGCGAGAAATGGTAGAACGTTCGGCGCTAATGTTGAAGTTGCTTACCTACGAGCCTACCGGAGCAATTATAGCAGCGCCAACTTGCGGTTTACCTGAAGCTGTAGGTGGGGAGCGCAACTGGGATTATCGTTACAGTTGGATTCGCGATGCTGCTTTTACCCTTTATGGTTTGATGCGGATTGGATTTACGGAGGAAGCGGGTAATTTTATTGATTGGATTATATCGCTTTGTCCATCGCATTTAGAAAACGATTCGCAATTGCAGATAGTGTACGGTATTGATGGCAGAAAAAATCTTAAAGAAGAAGTTTTAGACCATTTAGAAGGATACAAGGGTTCAACTCCGGTTCGTATTGGTAACGGTGCTTACAATCAAACCCAACTTGATATTTATGGCGAATTGATGGATGCGGTGTATCTTTTTAACAAACATGGTACGCCGATATCCTACGAGACTTGGTGTAACTTGCATAAATATGTAGAGTGGGTTTGCGAACACTGGCATTTACAAGACAGCGGTATTTGGGAAACCAGAGACGGAAAACAAGATTTTGTTTATTCCAAATTAATGTGTTGGGTTGCTGTGGATAGGGGTTTGCGTTTAGCAGAAAAACGCTCCTTCCCCGCTAATCGCGAAAAATGGCTCAAAGTTCGCGATCAAATATACCTTGATATCATGGAAAACGGATGGTGTTCAGAAAAGCAAGCCTTTGTGCAGTATTACGGCAGCGATACCTTAGATGCTAGCAATCTGATCATGCCCCTAGTATTCTTTATGTCACCCAACGATCCTAGAATGCTCAAAACACTGGATGCAATAATGCGATCGCCACAGGAAGGCGGGCTTGTATCCAACAGTTTGGTTTTTCGATATAACACCGAAGACTACAGCGATGGATTAGAAGGTGAAGAAGGAAGCTTTAATTTGTGTACTTTTTGGTTAGTAGAAGCCTTAACCCGTGCCGGAAGAGGCAGAGATTCCGATAAGTTAAATAAAGCAAGATTGATGTTTGAAGAAATGTTAAGTTACGCTAACCATTTGGGATTGTATGCAGAAGAAACTGGTACAAGCGGCGAAGCATTAGGAAACTTTCCCCAAGCCTTTACCCATTTAGCGTTAATCAGCGCCGCTTATAATTTGAATCGTTCGATTTGATCGAGAGGGGGAGACAAGGAGAAGCCAATTACCTATTACCAATTACTCATTACCAATTTTAAAAAAATCGCGGCAAGATATAAATAGAGGTAATTTTAATTTAGGTAATGATTATGTTTCCTTTCTGGATGAATTCTTGCTGCGGTACCGATAGTTTTTCTACTACCAAACATCAAGAGAACAAATTAAGGTTTCTCAAATTTATGAGAGACAATGTAGAAGCTAGATTAGCTGCACTTAATGCAGCTATTGAAACTATTGAAAATCAGTTAAGCCGAAACAGCGATACTGTTTAATTGGGCCGAAGGGTATTGGAAATTGGTAATTAAGAGTTAAAAGTTAGGAGTGAGGAGTGAGGAGTGAGGAGTGAGGAGTTATTTCCCTTGTCTCCCCCTCTCCCCCTCTCCCTCTCTCTTCCCAATGCCCAATCCCCTTCGGGGTTCTATAATATCAAACAGGAGTTTAGACTCAATAACAAAATACAAATGATCTCTGACAATAATTGGCAAGAATACCAAGAGATTGCACAGAATACAGAGAAAACAGGCAACTCGAGGTTGTTAAGTGACTGGTATGACCAAAAGTATCAACTTTTTGAGGGTGGTACCCCAGCCGCCCACAAATGTTGTGAACTTCTTTACCAAAATCTGATTTCTAGTGATAATCTTCAAATTTTAGATGTCGGATGTGGTACAGGCGATCAAGCCCTTCTGCTTCAAAGTCTTGGGGTACAATCCGCTTCTTTCTACGGTATTGATATGTCTCAAGCTATGCTCGAATCTGCCAAAAGTAAAAAGCTCTATAAAGAACTGACCAATTCGATTTTACCGGAAATCCCTTATCCCGATAACAAATTTGATCTTGTCATTAGTGCCGGAACACTATGTTCCCCAGGTAATGCACCTGTAGAAACTTTATCGGAAATGATTCGTGTTACCAAACCGGGCGGATTACTTTGTTTCTCTTATCGTCTAAATTGGTTTGAAAATGAAGAAAGTGGTTGGAAGGAATCCCATGAGCAACTGGTGCAAAAGGGGTTGATTAAAGAATTGGTACGTAAAATTGATGCATACATACCCAGTCAGAATGTTATTGGATTATATTTTGTTTGTCAAAAAGGACAGCTTTAGAACTGAACTTCAATAGAAGGATTGAAAAAGTCAAAGTATTTACTGCTAAGGTGAAAGTATGTTTTCCTACACTAAGTCTCTTGTTAATTAGCAAACGCAAAAAAAGGTCGTTCAATTGGCGACCTTGAAATAGATTTAAAATTGTAAAAAATCAAGCATATATTGCCAGATAAGACTACTTGATAAATAGCATTTCTTGATAAGTTGGTAGGGGCCAGAGATCGTTTGCAACTTCCGCTTCTAGAGCATCAACGTCAGCCCGAACATCCTTCATCAAATTAAATAGAGTAGTAGCACAATGCTGCATATGTTCTTCAGTAGTGCCAAAATCCGAGTTGGCGATTACCTCCGGTAGAGCTTCGCTTAACGCCGATTGCAGCTTGTCTATTTTTTCGGTCAGAGAGTTAGTCAAATAAGCAACGCCGTTAATATGCTCTCGATTGATATTAATGCCCATTTGTTCTAGACGAGCGACGGTAGCGGCAATATCATTTAAATGGCGCATCGCCGTGGGATACACTGCTGTCTTGGCGATATCGATGACTAAATTAGCTTCCATCTCAATTGAATGAATATACTGCTCGGCATAGACTTCAAAGCGACTTTCTAATTCAGTTGGTGAAAGAACTCCAGTTCTCTCAAATAGTTCTTTAATACACTCCTCTTTCAGTACGGGTAGGGCATCAGCGGTGGTGGGTAAATTACGCAAACCTCTCTCTTCCACAGCCATTCTGTGCCATTCCTTCGAGTAGCCATTGCCACCAAAGATAACCGCACCGTGCTTGTCCATTATTTTTTGAATAACGGCAACTACTGCATCATTAAGCTTCGTTCCTTTGCCCAATTCTGCTTCTAGCAAATCGCCGATTGCGGTTAAGGAGTCGGCTAGCATCGTGTTGAGCGCAATTAGGGGACCCGAAACCGACTGACTCGAACCGACTGCCCGAAACTCGAAACGGTTGCCAGTAAAAGCAAAGGGAGATGTACGGTTGCGATCGCCTGCATCTTTTGCCAACAGTGGCAGAGTATCTACCCCAAGGTTTATTTCGCCCCTGTGACTATACTCAACGTTCAGTGTTCCCTGAGCAACAATATTGTTAAATAGTTCCTCTAACTGAGAACCCAAATAAACCGACATAATCGCGGGAGGCGCTTCGTTGCCACCCAAACGATGGTCGTTACCGGCATTGGCAATTACCGCCCGCATCAAAGGTCCATATTTATGTACGCCGCGAATTACCGCCGCACAGAAAATCAAAAATTGAAGGTTTTCGTGGGGAGAGTCACCAGGATCGAGTAGATTTCCCTGGGTTGAATTACCGACAGACCAGTTAACATGTTTACCCGAACCGTTGATGCCAGCAAAAGGTTTTTCGTGCAACAAACAGACAAAGCCGTGCTTTTTCGCAGTCTGACGTAGCAAAGTCATAGTCAACTGCTGGTGATCGGAGGCTACGTTTGCCGCTTCAAAAATAGGCGCAATCTCAAACTGACCGGGGGCTACTTCGTTATGTCTAGTCTTGGCAGGAATACCGAGACGGTACATTTTGTGTTCCACATCCTGCATAAAGACCTGAACTCGTTCGGGAATTGCCCCAAAGTAGTGGTCGTCAAACTGCTGATCCTTTGGAGGAAGTTTGCCAAACAAAGTTCTGCCAGCTAATAATAAATCGGGACGACTATTAGCTTTAGGCGCGTCAACTAGAAAGTATTCTTGTTCCGCACCACAGCTAGAATTTACTGGAGCAACATCGCTGTTCCCCAATAGCTTTAATACCCGTGTAGCCGATCGGTTCATTGCCGCGATCGAGCGCAACAGAGGAGTCTTTTTATCTAAGGCTTCACCAGTCCAAGAAACAAAAACGGTGGGGATGCAAAGAGTTACCCCGTTATCGGTTTGCATCAGGTAGGCAGGACTAGTCACGTCCCAAACCGTATAGCCCCTTGCTCCAGAAGTAGAGCGAATGCCGCCATTAGGAAAAGATGAACCGTCGGGTTCGCCCTGAACTAAAAGCTTGCCAGCAAATTCGGCGATCGCCGTACCATCACTTCTCGTGTCAATAAACCCATCGTGTTTCTCCGCTGTGGCGTTAGTCATAGGATAAAAAACGTGGGCATAATAGGATGCACCTTTAGAAATAGCCCAATTCTTCATTGCCGATGCCACCGTATCGGCAATAGAAACATCAAGCCTTTCGCCTGCTTCAATGGTTTTTTTCAGCGACTTAAATACAGCTTTGGGCAGACATTTCTCCATTTTTTTGAGGCAAAAAACATCTTCCGCCCAAAGTTCTTGAAGACGACTAGGAGGATCGACCGAAATTGGTTCGCGTTCCGTGATTTTGTAGTTTGCTTGAGTGCGAGATTCGGATCTCATAAGAGTTATTTTATTATTGCTAGTATCTAGTTAAGTTGATCGTACTTGGTACCAATTTTGGAAGATGTAACCTAATAACATTGCTAATTTGAAATTTGGCTCGCTCGCAGCAACTTTAGCTATATGGTAGACAAATCAAAAAAATCTTTCCTAACACAAATATTGTCACAGGTAAAAAAGCTACAGAAACCGCTATCAAACAATTACAAACACTTAGTATTTTACATTTAGAGGTTGTTTGAAAAGTGGTTAGCTGTAACTAATGGTACTTATCGATCCCCCCTAGCCCCCCTTTTAAAGGGGGGAAACCTCTCAAAGTCACCCTTTCCAAGGGGGATCTAAAACTTTTTGCTACTAACAGCCTTAACTTTTAAAACATCCTCTTAGCAAAAGAACGGTTTCTTTCTACCAAATCAAAATAAGGTAAATATGACATAAATGGTTTTAATAAGCAGTTAGAAAAACCTGAATATTTGAATGAGTGAAAATCCCTTATTACGTTCTGGTGCCGGCATTGGCAGGTTTCAACAATCGTCAAATTGTCTCCCCTGCCCCGATCCTTTCGTACAACTTTAAAAGCTGCGGGGGGTAATTTACGTCTAATGTGAATTAAGCGCTCAAACCACTATGATTACCTTGATAATTTCAAAATAGAGAATTAAGCAGACTTCAAAAACCTTTTAAAATAAGGGCATTTTTAATTCACACCCTTGCGTAATTTATATAAAAGTATTGCCAATTTTTGAGGTAAATTATCTATCGGAATTACCTAGTACACCACGGCGGAAATAAAGCACCCATTTAAAAAGGTTAAAATTCTTACTAGCTCTACTTTTTACTTTTTACTTCTTACTTCCGCGCAGCGGTACTAGTTTAACGGCAGTTGCGCTATTACCTCCATATCTTCAATTAAAAGTTCGTCGTCGGTATTTGTGTCAAATTCGCATATAGATGCTGGTTTTACGGGACAGGTTTTGTTGTTAATCGGATTTCCCCCTACAAAAAGCCATTGCAAATTGGTTAGTTGGGAAAGCGGGGATAAATCGCCGATTTGATTTGACTCAAGAAAAAGAAAGTTTAAGTTTGTTAATTGAGCAAGGGGAGATAAATCCCGGATTTGATTATAAGAAAGGTAAAGTTCCCTCAGATTAGTTAATTGAGCAAGGGGTGACAAGTCACTAATGTTATGAGAAGAAAGATCGAGTACCTGCCATTTTTTCAGTTTTTTCTCTGCGCGATCGCAATTTTGAGTACCAGCTTTTTGTAGTAAAATTTTAACAGTATACTTAGTTGGTTTGGGTAAACTATCTTTCTTCTGGCACAAATGAGTAAATTTGTGAATAGAATGTTTATTCTGCCGTTTGGGAGCAGCTATAGTCGGTTTAGGATTTACTATAGTTATTCCCATTAATGCCATACACATTAAACGTGTAAGTTTCATTAACTGATAGTAGTTTAAATATCAATAAGGTTATTAAACCCAGCAAAATAGAAATAATCAAGTTATATATAATACTTTGTATTAAATCTAAACAGTATAATTATTAACTCATAAGTACTTGTATCAGCTTCAGCTAATTACTTACTATATACTGAGGAGTCATTTCAGTTATCAGTTATCAGTTATCAGTTACCTTAAACTTTCTAAATTTTTTTCAAACTAGCCATCACCTGATGCTTTTGCAAAACTCTGATTAAATGTTGTGCTTGGAGTTTATATAGAGGTACTGGTAAAGTCTGAGGTAAATTATTGATTAATTCTCTGGCTTTGTTTAAAGGAAAGTTAGAAATCTTGGCTATTTGATTTGCACCTTCAAATTTGGCTTCATCTGTTATTGCATTTTCAATTACTATATGCCAATTCTTGGGATAAATACCAATTTTTCCTTGTTCCATTCTTTTCAATCCGTCGATGGTTGCGAGTACAACTAAGCGGATACCTGGTTCTATTTTTCTGTATTCTTTGGGCATTAATTCCGCCGGAAACGGGTGATTTTGATATATAATTGGTACGACTCCGTAACCATAAGCAATTTCGGAAAGCATTAAGCCGTTTAAAGTATCTAATAAAGTAAATTGATATTCGGTGACTAAGACTGTTTGATTGTGGAGGCGGAATAAATCAAGAATGTTTTCACCAAATGCCGCTCCCGCAAATGCTTCTGCGGCTACTGCATAAGCTGAGATAATCTGAGCTTTGGGTAATATTTGCGCTAAGTTTTCACTTAAACGTTGTCCGAAGGTACGAATAATTAAGCTAGTTTCTGGGTTAATTTTGTGAGTTTTCAACCCCATTTCTACGTTTAACATTTCGTCTTCGCTTGTCGCAATTACACTTTTGGCTGTAGAAAGATTTACTTTACTCAAAGACTCGTTTAAATCTCCAGCAAATAAAGGTATATTTGATAAATGATTGGTGTCGAAGTCGTCTTCTAAAGCGATCGCCACTACTGATTGATTGAAATCTTGCAATAATTTTGCAACCTTACTTCCAACTCTTTTAATACCAATAACTACTATATGTTCTTCTTCGGGAACTTGAGCGCGTCGGTTAGAAAATAGAAATTTGGTAGATAAAAGTTTTTCCGTAGCTAAAGCGTATAATACCCCTACAAAAGCAGTTCCAGCTACCGCTAATGCTAAGGCTAAAAATTGCAAAATTAAAGCATTTGGCTGTACGCTATATAAGAAATCTGCATATCCGCCTAATAGTAAACTAATTGTCAGATAAAAAGGATTTACAGTAGTAGAATCTCCAACTAAAAAGTAAAATAATATAGTTCCCATAATTGCTAAAGCTACAGTAACTACAGCAGAAACAATCACCACGCGGCGAATTTGTGAAGCAGAATCCCAGTATTCTAAAAACTTTTTTTTCATTTGAATTTTATTGATAATATCGCTAGGATTTTGCCATATACGCTTTTTCTTACGAGCAATATTACCGGAATTTTTTTTCTGATTTGATAATAATCTTTCAAACTGTTCGACATATATAAGAGTCGAATCTTCTTTAATTACTGTTTCAGAATCCCAATCGTAAAAGCAATAGAAACTATAATCGCTCTTGGGTAAATAACAAAGCAGTTTCCGAGAGCCAGAATTGATCTCAAATAGCTGACGGCGATAAAATTTATCTCCATGACAGACTTTATGCTGAAATATTCCCAACCAATTACCGTCTAAATTGAAAAATCCTAAGGAATCCCCCCCCAAAGCTGCCAATGCAAAAGATGCAGCAGATAAATGAATCGGATCGAAAGCCACAAAATTGGTTAACTGCTCTTCTAAAAGTTGATTTAAATTTTCCTTTGTCGAACGAACTACCAAACGAGCATTTTTGTTAAGTTGTCTTACAGCGATCGCAGTTTCTGCATTAATAAGTTCATCGCTCGTGACAATTAATACAGCGCGACAACGTTCGATTTTTGCAAGTTCAAAAACGCTATTTTGACGGCAGTCACCGATAATTAAGTCATCGAGCAACTTATCTACACCAGGAATTCTCCAACTATTTGGCTTGACTAGTTCGATTCCAACAACCTCTACACCGAATTGTTTCAGCGCAATCACGCAGTGCTGCCCCAATCCCCCCAAACCACAAACTAAAAAACGCTCATCTGTAGCCGATTTATATTCTCCCATAACTCAATTTTAGATTTTAGATTTTAGATTTTGGATTATTAATACGGGAATATTTACAGATTTTGAACAAGTTATTATTCCTTCTAAGAAGAAATAGTAAATAATTAGTATGTATTTAATATATACAGTTGAAAAGGCGATAATTTACGAAAAACAGCCACCATTTGAGCGTTGATAATTTATCCATACAGCTAATTACACCTAAATTATTACGGAAAAATGGTACTCCCGCATTTTTAAATTGGGAATCCCAGGCTAAGAGCAAGATGTTTCCACTACATAATAAATTGCGACATTAAAAACCCGGTTTTTCCATCCAAAACCGGGTTTATCAACTATTACAGATGATTTTATAATTTTATGAGTAGTTAGCGAGCTTGGAGGCTCCCACGACATATCTGGATTTTTCCCACAAACCCAAACCTCGTTGTTTAGCAGAAGCGAATGCTACCATAAATTGGATTCTGCTTTCATAACAATTTTGTTCTACAGATAATTTATCGACAACAGCTTTACCTTCTTTCACCATTTGCAGATTTATCGATTGATTATCTAAAAACACTTCCCCAAGAATTTTGTCGTTATATGTATCTGCAAACCGAATCACCACAGGAGTATTTTTCGCTAAAAGCTGCTTCAATCTTTGAAAAGCTTGATCTCTGCGGGATTTTTGAGTCGGTATGTGAATGCAGGCAAGCTTTATAGTAGCTACTTCTCCTTGGTGATTTTGAGCGCGGATAGTTTCCCCGTCTACCGTCGCCAGTATTAAGATTAATTCTGTTAAATCCATTATTTGAAAACATAATATCTATCAGTATTTCAATGTTATTTCAACAACTATGCACTAAGCATGATTCAATTCATAAGCTATGATATGTTGTATTTTAGATAGCGATTAAATAGAAGGAGTGCATTTTGAGCGATTCCATTATTGAGTTACTCGACGAGTTGCCATCGGACAATCTGACGGTGAAAACACTAAAAGCTCTGGATTTTGTCGTACCTGGAGAGTGGGATAATACCGTCGGTTGTGACAAAACCATTTCAGTCATAACCGGAGCAGACGATGCCGACACTGTTATGCAAATCCGCAATCGGATGATTGAGTTATATAATGACAGGGATAACGGCTACCAGAAAGCCATGTGGTATTATAACTTGGTGGAAAATGCTGACAAAGCCCTAGGTGCGGCGGCGATGGCGAATAAAATCGGTGAAAAAATCGGCTTCCTCAAATTTTTAAATAAAGTAACGCCCAAGGCAGATACCTCTCAATCCATTGACTTGTGCCTCAAAATTGTCGCCGAGTTAATCGCCTACTCTAAACTTAACGGCATTCAACTCAACCCTGGTGAGTTTGTTTCCGAGATACGGGAGAATTATAACGGAGCTGCTTTGATGCGGATGGCTGCCTTAGTTGCTATTGATGGGATTGTTCCTTTAGGACCAGATTTTCTCCAAAAAGTCCAAGATACCCTTGATGGGCAGGCAGAAAGCGCCCTTGCACAAAATCCTACCTTTGGAGCAATTGCACAAGGTATTCCTAGCGATGATAAAGTTGGCTTTATTAGCAAAACCTTCGGTGCGGTTTCTGGGTGGATGGATAATTTAGTTAGCTCTGCTGGCTTAACGCGGGAATCAATTTTTGACCATATCGGTGGCTTTATCGATTTTTCTGACGATAGTTTAGACTTTGTGGCAGCTTTTCTCGATCAAAGTACCGATTACTTTAAGCATACCGGCACCCAAACTATGGCTCGGAAATTGATTTTGCGTGCTGCTGAAGATGCATAGGAAGAACATGAATAAACAGTTATTTTTTGTTCTCAAAATGATTTTGAATTTTTGTTCGTAGTATCCCTGTCTTCGCCTTGATACTATATTTGGTGAAGATAGGGCTACTTTATTTAACATCGGAATTATATATTTATCAACGCAGAGGAGCGCAAAGGTAAGCGCAAAGGGGCGCAGAGTTTTTGAGTTCCTATGCATAAATAATTACTTGAGTTAAATCCATCATTTTTTTTATCCTATTATTTAAGTCACTTCGTATTTGATCTGCAATTAAAATTCAAGCTATGCTACTTTATATTTGAGATCCCGATTAACTAGAAGAATATATAAGGAGTGCATTTTGAGCGATTCCATTATTGAATTACTCGACGAGTTGCCAACCAACAACCTGACGGTGAAGACTCTAAAAGCCCTGAATTTTGTTGTTCCTGATAAGTGGGAAAACGTCGTGGGTTGTGATAAAACCATTTCAGTCATAACTGGAGCAAATGATGCGAACACTGTTATGCAAATCCGCAATCGGATGATTGAATTATATAATGATAAGGATAACGGCTACCAGAAAGCTATCAGGTTTTATAGACTTGTCGATAATGCTGACAAAGCCCTGGGTACAGCGGCGATGGCGAACAAAATCGGTGAAAAAATCGGCTTCCTCAGCTTTTTAAATAAACTAACCCCCAAGGCAGATACCACTCAATCCATTGACTTGTGCCTGAAAATTGTTGCCGAGTTAATCGCCTATTCTAAACTCAATGGTATTCAACTCGATCCGATAGCTTTTGTCTCCGAGCTGCGCCAGAATTATACCGGGGCTGCTTTGATGCGGATGGTTGCTTTAGTTTGTATCGATGGGTTGATTCCTTTAGGCCCAGATTTCCTCCAAAAAGCCCAAGATACCATCAATAATAAAGGAGAAAGGACTTTTGAAAACAACCCCGTTTTTGGAGCAATTCAAGGCTCGATTCCTAGCGATGATAAAATCGGCTTTATTGCTTCAACTTTCACCGGGGTTTCTGGATGGATGGACAATTTAGTTAGCTCTACAGGCTTAACACCACAATCCATTTTTAAAAAAATCGGCGGCTTTATCGAGTTTTCTGACGATAAATTGGACTTTGTGGCAGCTTTTCTCGATCAAAGTACCAATTACTTTGAGCATACTGGTATTCAAACTGTGGCTCGGAAGTTGATTTTAACTGCCGCACAAGATGTATAAGAAGTTGAGCGCGGACATGATATATTAGCCTTTGCTTTAATGATGCGTTATGGCTTCAAGTGTATAATTCTTACTTACCAAATTATTCACGCCATAACACACTCCTTAAATTTATCATCCTCCGCAATCGCTTCAAAATATGGGTCATTTACAGCATCTTCTTTATACTTCTCATTCAATTCAATCGCTTTGTGCAAAGTTTCTACCGCTTCATCAACTTTGCCTTGGTAGCTATAACAAATCGCTTTGTTGTAATAAGCGATGCCGTAGTTTTCATCTAATTCCAATGCTTTATCAAAGCTAGTCAATGCTTCTTCATGCCTTTCTAATTCAATCAAAACATAACCCCGCTTATCCCAAGTTGGTAGGTTGGGTTAGACACTAAAATAATTTGATTGAAAACGATCGCTTTTAATCATGTCGTAACCCAACATTTTTTGTTTAAACAACCATAAATAATGTTGAGTTACGGTGCAATTTATAATTTCTTGGTTGTAAATCACATTTCCCCTGGCAACTAACCCAACCGTGAGTAACTACATAACTGATTACTGATTGATGACATATCTGGATTTTTCCCACAAACCCAAACCTCGTTGTTTAGCATTCGCTTCTGCTACCATAAATTGGATTCTGCTTTCATAACAATTTTGTTCTACAGATAATTTATCGACAACAGCTTTACCTTCTTTCACCATTTGCAGATTTATCGATTGATTATTTAAAAAGACTTCCCCAACAATTTGCGATTCTCTGTACGTATCTGCAAACCGAATCACTACCGGATTACCTTTCGGTAAAAGCTGCTTCAATCTTTGAAAAGCTTCGTTTCTACGGGATTTTCGAGTCGGTATATGAATGCAGGCAAGTTTGATAGTTGCAGTTTCCCCTTGATTATTTTTAGCCCGAATCGTTTCCCCATCAACCACACCCACTACCGTTGCCAGTATCAACATCAATTCTGTTAAAGCCATCAGTTTTTATTTTAAAAAAGAATATAAGTAATCCTATGTTACTTTAATAACTGCGTATATGGCAAAATTAAATGTATAGTTAATTCGTAGGTTGGGTTAGACACCAAAATCAATTTGATTGAAAACGATCGCTTTTAATCGTGTCGTAACCCAACATTATCTATGGTTGTTTCAAATATTGATGTTGGGTTACGGTGTAATTTCTAATTCCTTGGTTGAAAATCATATTTTTCAAAGCACCTAACCCAACCTACTATCTGCGCTCTGTGAGTCTAAAAGGTTTTTTTTTCTCTTTCCTAAATTGTAGAAAGGTAGGTTGGGTTAGACACCGAAATCAATTTGATTGAAAACGATAACTTTTAATTGTGTCGTAACCCAACATTTTCTGTTGAAACAACCATAAAAAATGTTGGGTTACGGTGCAATTTCTGATTACTTATTTAAAAATATACTTCTAAAAGCACCTAACCCAACCTACTATCTGTATTAGAAGAAGACTATATAGATTATTTCAGGTTTCCCTATTAAATATTATAGGTCTTTCATTAATAAAAAACGTAAATCAAATATTGGTTTTGATTTTTAATTTATTTTTATGAAAAAAAATAATTATCTCGCTCGTTGTATGAGATAATAAAAAATACAGTTTAGTCTTATTATAATGGGAATATAAGCATTTTTTTTTAAGAGCAATGCCTCCCCATTATAATAAATTACCTTTAATAAAATAATACCATCAAGCGATACATAAATCTAGATTTTTATGGCGTGTAAAGGTCACAAAAAAATTATTACATAATTGAATAATTATCGAATATCATCACGCACTAAATATATTTCAATACTTACAGCAAACCATCGCGATTGTGTTAATCCGCAAAGCTTTTATTTTGCATAAACTCAACCCTATTCAAGATAAATCGCTCTAAATCGTGATATTTACCTTTCCAAAAACCATGCTTTTCAAGTACCTCTTGACTCCGGAAACCCAGCTTCTGCAACAGCTTTCTAGAAGCCACGTTTTCTAACATGATTTCTGCAATTATAAATTCTAACCCCTTTCTTTCAAAGGCATATTTAAGAATAGCATTCAAAGCCTCGCTCATAATACCTTGTTGCCAAAACCGACTAGCAAGTTCATAACCAATTTCAGCAGCATTAAATTCTTGAATCCATGTGAATCCACAAGAACCAATTATATAATTATCTTCTTTACGAGCAATCCCCCAGCGTATTCCACATCCACTTTCAAAACCTTGTTTTCGTCGTTCGATTATTATAATTGAGGCTTCCCTTGCTACAAGTTATTTAGACCTTACAATTATGTCATTTTGAATAGCTTGCTCATCATAGATAGTGGGCTTTTTATCTAGTCTTAAAAAACTATAATGCAGCCTTCCTAAATCTAAAACTAACATTTTAGCTTCTTGACTGCTTGAATTGCGTTCTAATATCTTCAGCGAGGTGTTATACAATTCTTGAGTTTCAGCTTGCCCAATTCCACTAAGCAGATGAATTAACGAGAGAATTCGTTCTCTTATTGGCTGATTCTTAAACTCTTTGAAAAGACTGTCCGCAAGAAATCTGAAAGTGTTGGATCTTTGACGTTTGCCATCTACATCGATTCCGAAAGAGATATTGAGTTTTTTTATAACCTCTCCTAAAAGTTGCCACACTTTAACGTAAGAGGAATTTTGTTCGCATATTTTAAGAATACGGTTGTAGTATCCTCTATTGAATAAATCATCAGACTGAACCCAAGTAGAAGAATTCCAAACATCAATAAATTTGTCATAGACGTTAGGGGAATTTGGGTTTCTTTCTATCTGATTGATACAGGCTTCAAGACTTTGCAGTTGACCTTTACTTTTTGTCGCAATATTATAGCTAATCCAAGCTATAAATGCTGCAATTAATAGTATTACACCCACCAAAAACATACAATTTCCTCATTTTTACCTAATTATCCATCCATAACCTTTATATATATTTTCTTGATAAACGTCATCCCAAAATACCGAATAACTAGAATTATTTTTAACAATATTTTATTTTTTATCAGTAAGAATATAGTTAGTAGACTGTGTTAAAAACTAAATCCAAGAGATATTTCATTATTCGTCTTCCGTCTCAAGCATAGATTCATCACCTTGGCGAATTGCTCTAGCATAGGCAAGTACTTCCTCAAAAGCAGGTTCATCTTTAAAAGAGCCTGTGATTTGTTGCAGCCAATTGGTTGGCTCAGAAGTAGCAACTTGCTTCTGTAACTGGGCTATAGCTGCTTCTACTGCTGCAAGTCTTGTTTCTAAAGAGGTATCGGTTGTCATTGTATTTTTACTAATTTATCGTTTCTGTCTCAAGGATAATTCGTAGGTTGGGTTAGACACGAAAAATTAATTTGATTAAAAACGATAGCTTTGAATCGTGTCGTAACCCAACATCAATAATTGAAACAATCACAGATAATGTTGGGCTACGGTGCAATTTCTTATTCCTTAGTTGAAAACCATATTTGTAAAATCACCTAACCCAACCTACTAGCTTCAACAATTTTAGATTTTACATCTTGAATTATTAACTAACTGATGGTGCGTTATGGCATTTTCAAAATAACTCGTTCTAATCAAAATTATTCAAGCCATAACACACCCTACAATTAATTGATAATTGATAACTGTTAACTGTTAACTGCTAACTGTTAACTGTTTAAATTTCTCATCCTCCGCAATTGCTTCAAAATCCGGGTCATTTACAGCATCTTCTTTATACTTCTCATTCAATTCAATTGCTTTTTGCAAAGTCTCAACCGCTTTATCAACATTATTTTGATAACTGAAAGCGATCGCTTTATTATAAAAAGCACTAGCATAATTTGCGTCTAATTCCAAGGCTTTCTCAAAACTTCTTAATGCTTCTTCATCTCTTTCCAACTCAATTAAAACATAACCCCGTTTATCATAAGCTTTAGGAGTGGGATACAAGGTAATTGCTTTATCAAAGGAAACAACAGCATCTTCGTAACGCTCTAACATTTCTAAAGCCATACCGCGATTCATCCAGGCTGTGGCATTAGTTGGCTCAACTTCCACGGCTTTATCAAAGGCTTGAAATGCATCTTCGTGACGCTGCAATTTACCTAAAATTACACCTTTGTCAACCCAGGCTTGATAATAATCGGGTTTGATTTTCAACGCTCTGTCAAAACCGGCGATCGCATCTTCGTAACGTTTGATTCTTCCCAAACACATTCCCAACACAAACCACAGCTTTTCGTTATCTGGCTGCTTTTTGACAACTTTACCAAAAGCAGAAATTGCAGCTTCATAACGCTTGATTTCCATCAACGCTAAACCGCGATGGTACCAGCTATCGGTATGTGAGGGATTAATTTCTAATACTTTATCAAATGTTGCGATCGCGTCTTCGTATTGTTTCAATTCCCACAGCGCTAAACCTTTCTGATACCAAATTTTTTCGTTTTCTGGCTGCACTTCTAAGGCTTTATCGTAAGCAACAATCGCTTCTTGATAATTCCCGGCTGCAAACAACTCGTTACCCTGAGTAACAAATTCATCGAGATTTATAAACAATTGAGGATGATTTGATTTAAGCTTTTCAATTGGCTCTACTACCTTCTCTAGCTTTTGCAAGATTTCAACCACGGCAGAAGAAGCTATTTCAGTCGGTGTAATTTCGGATAGCTTTTGTAATATCTGCTGCTTCTCAACTTCTGCATCCGATTGCACTAACTTTAATTGCTCGCTTAAAGTAGATTCTAATTTATCCAACTTATCCAAACTGGAATCTTTACGAGCGGTAATTTCCGATTGTAAAGCTGCAAGTTGCTCTTGAGCGGTTTTTTCTAATTTTTGCAAGCTTTCTAAAGTTTGATTCTGCTGAGATTCAATTCCGGTGGTAGAAGTTGATATTTTGTTATTCGCTTCTTTTTCCAGATTTTGCAATAACTCGTAAGCGGAATCCTTGCGAATTTGTACCTCAGATTGTAAAACGGCGAATTGCGATCGCAAATCGGTTTCGAGTTGGGATAAACTTTGTAGAGTTTGCTGTCTTTGCTCTTGAATTCCCGATTGCGATTCCTGAAGTTTTGCAACGACGGAAGTTTCTAAATTAACAACATTATTTTGAGTTAAGTTAACCTGCTCTTGAATCAAATTTTGAGCTTGCTGTAACTCAGCGTTAATTTCCGAGCGCAATCTTTCCAAATTTTGCAGCGTTTCATCCTTATAATGTCCCGCTTTTTCTCTGGCATCGGCTTCAATATCTTCAAGCTGCGGTGCAAAATTCGCTTCCAATTTTTCTAAACTCTGTAAAATAGCATCTCGCTGTTTTTGAGCATCTTGTTGAAGTTGAGATAATTGATTGCTAAATTCGGATTCCGTACCAGCAAACCTTTGCAAAGTACCGTCTTTTTGAGTTTGTAGTGAACTATGTAATTGAGAAACATGAGATGCAAACTGATTCTCGGAAAGTTTCAAATTTTCGATAATCGCATCTTTTTGACTTTGTACGTGAGAGAGAATCGCTGACAATTGAGGAGCAAAATTCGCTTCTTGCTGCTGTAAATTCTGTAAAATTTGCTGTTGCTGGGCTTGAGTCGCCGATTGAAGTTGCTGTAACTCAGTTGTAAAATCGGTTTGCGACTGCTTGATATTTTGTACCGTTAAATCCTTATGAGAAAGTAAATCGGCTTCAAGTACATTTAACTTAGGTTTAAATTCCGCAGAAAGACTTTGTAAAGAAACCAAAATCAAATCTCGCTGCTGCTCTGCCGCCAACTGAAGCTCTTTTAACTCGCTAACAAAATCAACTTGCGAATGTTTGAGAGTTTCCACCACATCATCTTTCTGCTGCAAAACTTCCGATTGCAACCCCTGCATTTGTGGAGCAAATTCAGCACTCAAGCTTTCCAAATTTTGAATAATTAAATTACCTTGCTGCTGAGCATTAGCTTGCACTTGCGAAAGCTTACCAGTAAATTCCGTATCCAACTTATTCAAAGCTTGCTTAAAAACAGCAATTTGCGATTCAATTTCCGATAAAGCTTGTTGCTTCGACGCAGATAAATCGGAAACTAAAATCGATAAACCTTCTTGCTTGCTGCCAATATCTTGACTAAGTACTTTCGCTTCTTGGTTTAATTCATCAACAGAATCTTCCGCTTCCTCAATGAGTTTTTGTACTCTTTTATTAGCAGTAGCGATTTTAGCTTCTAAATCCCCCAACTCCTTAAAACGAGCAGTTACCAAATTCGTAACTTCCCGAAAAACCGCACGTCTGAGTAAAAATATAGAAATAATTACCCCAATCATTAATACAACTAACGTAGCGAGAAGCGTATTAAATAAGAAAGTAGTTTGATTTATATATTGATTCGTATTTTCTTGCTGTCTTTCCAACTGTTCAATTTTCTCCTCCGTTGGAGCTTGAGCAATTATATAGTTATTAGTAGGTTTAGCACCAGCTACCCCAACAGACATCAAAAGAGTTGACAACATAATATTGCCAAACGAAACCAAAGCAAATATCTTTACCTTATTGCTTTTCACAACTCCCTTCCCTTGTCTGTTGGTAATTAGTAACGCCTATATGATAGCGGGTTTTGGGGTTGGTGTGGGAATGGGGCATTGGGGAGAGGGGGAGAGGGGGAGATGGGGAGAATAATTCTTGTAGGGTGTGTGACGATGCAGATTATTTTGTTGGTGGTTACAAGGTGGTTTATATCGTCACGCACCATCTTTGAGTTTTGGGAATATTTTAGAAGG
>JBARZF010000774.1:0-5410 GCA_049649675.1 Rivularia sp. (in: cyanobacteria)
GACTGTTTCACAAGCTTTGGAGCAGTTGCGAATGGTTGGACACGATTTTTATATGTTCCACAACAGCGAAACAAACGAGATAAATGTGATTTACGAACGCAACCACGGTGGTTATGGTGTAATTCAAGCTCGCAATAACGGTCATTCTAACGGAAATGGAAATGGCAACGGTAAAGCTCACGGCAATTTTACTATGCCAACAAAAGTAAACTCCAATTATTAAATCGCAATCCGTAAGATAACTAATTAATTGGAGGGGAAAATCAAAACATCAATCCCAAAATAAACGCTTAACAATCAAATATCACAGCACTTGCATTTTCTCCCGCAAGTGCTTCGGCGGTGCGGGTAATATCTAAATACCTGTACCGCTATCCGTTTATAAAGTTATGAGCTACTCAATTTTAGATTTTAGATTTTGGATTTTGGATTATAAGTCAGAGGTTAGGAGTTAGTAATTAAGGGTTAAAAATTCTACCCCCTCTTCCCCACGCCACTTGCTACGTACTGCGGGAACCTCCGCAACGCAGTGGCTCCTCTACCCCCTCTACCCCCTCTTTCCATACTTACCGAAAGCTAGGATTATTACAAAGAATATAGGATTAATATAGTTGAGGAGAAACACAAAATATCAAAATGTCCCTAGAACCTTGTAAAGTTTGTGGTGTACTCAACAGTAGTGAAGAAGAAATCTGTCTTAGCTGCGGTTTTCCCACAAAAGGAAGAAAACGACCTGTAATATTTCAAGTAGCAGCAGTTATTCTTGTTTTAGCCTTTCTCATACCTTTAATTGCCACTTTAATTAACTTAATTAAACCGCAACAGCAACAATCGCCAACTAATACAAAAACATCTTTAAAATTGTAGGGTGTGTTACGGCACAAGGAAATATTATTAAAGGCTACGATTTAAATAATGCCGTAACGCACCATTGAACATTTCGGTGTATTTATTATAAGTTTTACATTATTTTTACAAACAGCCAGATGGTGCGTGACGCTAGTTTTCCTATAAGCAAGTACAAAATGTATTAAAGCGTCACACACCCTACGCCTAAATGCTAAGCTCAGAACATCTTTGAATTTACAAAGTAGATGCTTCTATTTTGACCTTTTCCCGTTCATTCGCATTCAAAGCATCAAGAGTATCCCAAATTTGCTGCAACATTGGCTGTAAACCTTCACCAGTCACGGCAGAAATTATGAAAACTGGCGCGTATGAAAGATGATTTAACTCAGTTGCTAATGCTTCTAAATCCACGCTTTCTTTATCAACAGCATCAATTTTATTCAAAGCGATAATTTGAGTTTTATCTCGTAATTTCCGCCCATATGTTTCTAATTCCTGGACAATGGTGTTGTATTCGCCAACTACGTCTTCGCTGGTTGCATCAATTACGTGCAGCAATACACGGGTACGTTCGATGTGACGCAAAAAATCATGTCCCAATCCCGCACCTTGAGAAGCACCTTCAATTAATCCGGGAATGTCAGCAAAAACCGTACCGTCACCAGTTGGTTTTCTAACTACCCCAAGATTCGGGATTAAAGTTGTAAAAGGATAATCGGCAATTTTTGGACGTGCTGCCGATAAAGCTGAAATCAAAGTTGATTTACCAGCATTTGGTAATCCAATAATTCCTACTTCTGCTAACAGTTTTAACTCTAAACGTAATTCTTTAATTTCTCCATCTAATCCCGGTAAAGCGTGTTCCGGGGCGCGGTTGCGATTGCTCAAAAAATACTTGTTTCCCAGCCCACCTTTACCGCCTTCTGCAACTAATAAAGTTTGTTCGGGTTTAGTTAGATCGCCAATTAAATCACCAGTTTCCCCGTTGTAGATAGCAGTACCGCAAGGAACTTCAATTAATAAATCCTCTCCAGCTCCGCCTGTCATATTTTTTGGGCCACCGCGAGAGCCGTTTTTTGCAACAAAACGACGCTTGTATCTAAAGTCCAGTAGGGTTTGCAGGTTGTCAGAAGCAACTAAAATAACCGAGCCACCGCGTCCTCCATTCCCTCCCGAAGGGCCGCCAGCAGGTACATATTTTTCTCTACGGAAAGCAACAATACCGTCACCACCTTTACCTGCTTCTACTTCAATTTTTGCTTGATCGATAAATTGCATAATTATCAAATATGGGAATGGGGCATGGGGCATGGGGCATGGAGCATTAATTTTACCAATTGCTTACACACCACTCACTATCCCAAATAAGACAAGTAATCTTATCACCAAAAGGTAGTGATATAGAAATTTTTCCCCTTCTATTTCTTAAGATAGCTCTCATGAGGATTACTGACTTAAAAATAGTCTAAATTCTCCCATGCCCAATCCTCCCATGCCCAATTCCCTTTCAACTAACTAAATATATTCCGAAATATCCTCCTCACAATCATCTGCTAAATAGGACAAAGCGCGGAAACGTAAACCTACCAGTTGCTCGTAAAGCGGGTTTATTTTGCACAAGGGGGGAATATGTACAATTTTGCGCCCGAACAGCTTAACATCCCGCTCAAAAGGACATTGATTCGGAATCATTTTGCACAGGAAGCGGGCAACTTTGGGATCTTCGACATCCAAGCCATCAAGCCAATCTCGCAGAGGATTCAAGGCTTCGATTGGCGGCTTTGTTGGACGCATCAGAGATGATGCAGCACCGGAAGTGGCTTCTACTGGTTGAGGATTTTCTAAAGTGTGGCGCAGAGATTCCAGCAGATTTTTTGGCTCTCCCAGAACTTCACACAGTTTCTGCAATAGCTCGTCTTCGCTGGGAGAATAGGTTCCGTCGGCAATGGCTACCATTACCGCTGTTCGCAAGAAGTTCTCTGCTATGGGGGTATTTTTACCAAAAATAGCAGCTAATTCTTCTGGCGTTATCGTTTCGTATGAGTCTACATTCACTCCAGGAGCTAATTCGTCTTGGGCGATCGCAGTTATCGATTGCTTTTCTTGCTCGTCAAAGTTTCCGTCAGCCCAAGCAATAGTCAGCAGCCCACGCAGCCAAGCGGATATCTGCTCGCTGCTGTAGGGAGATTGAACAGCACTGGTCATAACTCACTTCTCTAACTTTCCTGCAATACAATAGTAGCTCGCTATCTCCTACTGTTTTTTTAAACTTATTGCCAATTTATATTAAAAAGATTTCTGCAAGATACATACATAGGGAGCGATCGCGGTTGAGGAGCGTAAATTATTGAATTCGTACAACTTGCTTTGTAATCCCTATAAATAAAGGCTTTCAATAATTATTTTTATTCTATTAAAAGACACTTGCCTGTCTAAACTTAATACATAATTCCTATTGATGTAAATTAATTATAATGGTATTATTAATAATTATTTTTAATTATAATTTTATCTGTTTGAGAGCAAAATTTCATTTATACCGTGAAAAGGTGCATTTTGAAAACCCAAGTCAATCTCGATACTGTTCAACAAACACTATCAACTCCCCTTTTGGGAAGAGGTAAGCAATTTGAACAAGTTGAATCCATAGTTACAGATGAAGAAAGCAGTTGAGATAGTTAAAACACGCTCATTACCATTTGGAAAAACTTTCTAAAGCCAATAATTCCTTAGTAGGTAGCTGTTTGCAAGGCATAATAAATGACAATTGGGTCATAAATTTGCTTTGTAAATATTCTCAAGATGCGGTTGTAGAAATTGGTGCCGATCGTGCATATTCGTTTTAAGCGATTGGATTTACCATTCTTCATTCAGTTAAGACAAAACTTACAGATGTATTTAAGCAAACAGCAAGTTAAACAACTCTTTGATAAGCTTATTGAGAATTTTTATGATTCTGTATTGTCGCTGATGGTGAAAAGACAAAAGCGATTAATAAAACAGATGTCAGCAAATTTTGACAGACTGTATTTCACATATTCGCAAGATTCAGAATTGGAACTCCGTTATCAGGTGATGAAATTATTACCTTCACAAATTCCTATGGTTTGACATAATGTCAAATCGCTTAAACCACAATTACTAACTGCTCGTAAAGGTATAAATAATGTTTCATTTTGGCATCGAACATGAGGTTGCTTTCATTGATAATGCTGGAAATTTTGCTGATTTTTCTAACGTAAAATTTGCTGATTTTAATCAAATAGTCGAAAAGTTACCCGTCTATAAAGATGATTATCCCGAATTACGCATCGGAGACGCGGGAATTAAACAGAAGCGTTGGTATATAGAAGGTTTTGAACGTTTCACTGATTCCGAAAAAGTTATCGAATGCGTACCCAAAGGAATCGAAATTAGAACAACTATAAATCCCGATATTCATAGTGCCATTGCCGAGTTATCTGAAAGTTTTCGTTTGCTCAGAGAAACAGCAGCAGAATATGGTTTTTCACCAGCATTAATCAGTTTCAATCCTTACTACGATGCATTCGCACCCAATCCACCTTTAAATGAGTATGAAACGAAACGAAGAAATGCTTCTCCTGAAAAGCAAACCGCCAATATTCCCATGCTTACTTATGGCCCAGATTTGAATATTTCAATGGTAGGCTTAACTACCGAACGTATTATTGATATTGGTAAAAAGCTGACTTATTATAGTCCTTATATTATTCCTTTCAGTTACAGTTCTCCCTTTTATCAAGGTCGTTTATGGGAAGGTTTTTCCGTAAGAACCTTTGTAAGAACTGGAAGAAGACCTGCGGCGATGGTATTTTTAGAAAAGCAAGAAGAACTAATAAAAAGTATTCCATCCCTAACTAAAATTGCTCGCATTCCCGCAGAAATCGGTCGAATTGAATTTAAAGCTTTTGATAGCTGTAGCAATTTTTCAATCTATGCTGCTTTGTTAGCTTTATTAAAAGGTATTGTGTTAGACGAATCATTACCTGGTAGAGCAATCGTACCCGATGCCCAAAAACACCAAGTTTCCGCAAAAGAAGGGTTTGATAACGAAGAAATTGTTATAAGTGCAAAACTGATTCTGCAAGCGGTAGAAACTAGCTTAAAAAATGACCCCGATGTAAATTTACTCGCACCGTTGAAAACTTTTTTGTCAAAGCGAGAAACACCAGCCCACGAACTTATTCGGCTGTACCAAAATACTAATTCTATAGAAGCAACGCTGAAACAAACTTACATTAACTAACGATTTAAGTTACTAATTTTTAACTAACCGTTACAAGATTAAGAACAAGTTAAAGCTTAAAGGATAAGGGAAAGAAAGACTTAAACAAGATTCTTACCTTTATCCTATAGCCCTTTTTTTGGTTCGGATTAAAGCTAATTGAGCTTCAATTCTTCTTGCTTTCTTGCCTGAACTTCCTGCCAAACATCTTCCCAACGTTCGCTAATCAAATCTTGGAGTTTAGCTAAATACTCCTCAGACTGGTAATTGTCTTCTTCATCCTTTGATTTACTGTCAGTAAATAATAAGGAGGGT
>JBARZF010000775.1:0-3863 GCA_049649675.1 Rivularia sp. (in: cyanobacteria)
CCATCACCCCATCACCCCATCACCCCATCACCCCATCACCCCATCACCCCATCACCCCATCACCCCATCACCCCATCACCCCATCACCCCCTCACCCCATCACCCCATCACCCCATCACCCCATCACCCCATCACCCTGTCTCCCCCGAACCCCATCTCTTCAGTTTCCTTGAAAAAATAATTGCAAATAAGTAGATAAAATTGCTTCACCGCTAAAAAGTGCGATCGCCGAACCCAGGGCTAAGTAAGGACCGAAAGGAAAGGGTTTATTTCTTTTTAAGTTTTTTTGTGCTAAGAGAATGGCGGAAGTTTCTACTGCAACTCCGGCAATACAAGCAATAAAGCTCGCTAAAAGTAGATATTTCCAACCCAACCAAGCTCCCATCATGGCTGCTAATTTGGCATCTCCTGCGCCCATTGCATCTTTGCGAAAAATAATCGTACCTATACGGGCAATTCCATCAAACAACCATAGTCCTAAAACTGCTGCTGCAATTGCTAATATCAGTCGGTTTACTAATCCCAACCAACCAGACTCTAAGGTGAATCCTAATATCATTTGAAACAAAATACCTAACACTAAACCCGATTTTGTTAGTTCTCCAGGTAGTGTCATCGTGTCGAGATCGATTATCGATAGTGCTAATAACCAACTACAAAATAGCCAATAACCTATAGTTAATGGCGAAAATTGAAATATTACAAAAACTAGTACAAATGTTAACCCCGTAGCAGCTTCTACAATCGGGTAACGATGAGAGATTTTAGTTTTACAGTAGCGACAACGCCCCCGCAACCACAACCAACCCAATACCGGAACATTATCGTAAGCTTTTAACTGGTTTAAGCAACGGGGACATCGGGAAGGAGGGTAAAGAATCGACAAACCAGCCGGTAGTCGATAAACTACAACGTTGATAAAGCTGCCAATAGATGCACCTAATAAGAAAACAATCAAACTTGCCGGTACGACAATCCACTCATCCATCAAGTTATTCCAAAATCATTCGTCCAAAGTAATTCGTAATTCTTAATTAGTAATTAGTAATTACCCGGATTGTACGTGATTTCAAATAGGGAACGGGGAATGGGCAACGGGGAAGAGGGGGAAGAGGGGGTAGAGGGGGTAGAGGGGGGAGAGGGGGTAGAATTTTTGATCCAAAATCCGATAACTCCTAACAACTAACCACTAACCACTAACAACTAACTCTTAATACATATGAGATTCGATTTGATTCAATGGAACGAAACACTCTTGGGGTAAAAGAATTGGTTGATTTGTAAAAATTACTTTTCCTCGATGATTGCCGCGATTAATCGCTACTCCTGAAGGTTGTCCAGCAATTTCTGGATGCACTTCGCAGTATGTATAGTAAATTTGGCCCGCTGCTCTGATGATAGAAGAGTCAATCAACGGAGATTGCGTTACGGGATTCGTAAAATTTTCTTGCCCTTGTCGTAATGCGTACACGAATTACTTTTATTTTATGACTAGGTTTGCAATTAAGTTTATCCAAAAGTTTCCGGTAATGGGAGACTAATTGATTCCGACGGAAATTAGAAATTTAATTATTTGTCTAATTATTTTTCTAACTATTTTTCTAAAGCTTGAATCAATGCTTCACCCATAGCTTGGCAACCCACTTGATTCATTCCTTCGGACATAATATCCCCAGTACGAAAACCTGTCTGTAATACTTGAAACACCGCGTTTTCTATGTAGTCTGCTGCATCCGCTTGGTTTAAACCGTAACGTAGCATCATTGCTGCACTCAAAATTTGTGCTAAAGGATTGGCTTTATCTTCTCCTGCTATGTCGGGGGCTGAACCGTGAACTGGTTCAAATACTCCTGGTGCATTTGCTCCTAGACTAGCAGATGGTAACATACCAATACTGCCGGTAAGCATGGCTGCCGCATCGGAAAGAATATCGCCGAATAAGTTGCCGGTAACGATAGTATCAAACTGTTTGGGAGCGCGTAGTAGCTGCATGGCTGCATTATCTACATAAAGGTGGCTTAATTCCACGTCGGGATATTCTTCAGCTAATTTGGTGATTTTGCTGCGCCAAAGTTGAGATACTTCCAAAACGTTGGCTTTATCTACAGAACAGAGTTTTCCTCCTCGTTTGCGGGCTGCGTCAAAAGCGACTTTACCAATGCGTTCAATTTCCGCTTCAGTATACGCCATTGTATTTATTCCACGCTTTTCGCCGGTTTCCGTTTCAAAAACTCCTTTAGGTTTACCAAAATAGATTCCACCAGTCAGTTCGCGCACTACCATAATATCAACGCCTTCTACAACTTCTTTTTTGAGAGTTGAAGCGTCAATTAACTGGGGTATGATTTTTGCCGGACGTAAATTTGCAAATAATTCTAAGCCAGCCCGCAATCCTAATAAACCTGCTTCGGGACGTTTATCTGATGGTAATTCATCCCATTTATAACCACCGATCGCAGCAAGTAAAACTGCATCGCTATCGCGACAACTGTTTAATGTCGCTTCCGGTAAAGGTTCACCAGTTGCATCGATTGCAGCACCACCAATTAAGGCTTCTTGAAATTCAAACTGTATATCAAATTTCTTTCCTACGACTTTAAGTACATTTACCGCTACTGCCATAATTTCGGGACCAATGCCATCGCCGGGAAGTAGGGTAATGCGGTAGTTCTGGGTCATAGTATTTTTACATATTTGTTAACTTGGACAGATTTAATATCATACCGGGCAAGCGTACTTATTTTTGACACTCCCCTTCAATTTATTGATGGGGATTCTTGTTTCATCCGTCCGCCCTAGAAATCTAAATACAAGTATTCAAATTTCCCCGGAAGGGATACGTCCACAAGCTTACACGGACTGCCCGACCGCGTTTGAAATGATTTTTAATTTCTCACTTTGCTCTCAAATTTGTGCAAGATTTAGGATTTATACTACCAGGGTTCCGGAGCAAGAGCCGTCCGCGCTTACCTACTTCGTTTTTTATATATGCGCTTTACCGCTTAACCAAGCATACCATCTTCACAGCTATGAGACTGGCGACTAAAGTCGCGAGCGCACTACACTCCCATAATTAGAAATTAGGGGTACTGTACGCGGTTCCGGTAGAGTGGCGTTGTCCCTTTTTATTTTGACTAATAGCAAGTCGCAGCAATATTGTTGTTGAATATCAGAATATGTTTATTTAACTTAAATTAACTTAATATTATTTATTAAAAACAGAAAATACTTTCGAGTTAAACAGGACTTATATTTTTCAGTTTTAAGAAGTAAATACAGTGAAAAATTGAAGTTTTAGCAAAAATTTCCGAAAAAATAATTATTAATCCTCGAAATCACTCATGTCAAAGCTGTAGGGAACAGTTAAGTTAGTCGATAGACATAAATCTAACGTTAAAAATAATGGTCAAAGAATTAGCAATTCGTACCAGTGGGCTATATAAACAGTTTGACAAACATATAGCCGTTAACAATATTGATTTAGAAATCGGTGAAGGTGAAGTTTACGGACTCATCGGGCCAAACGGTGCTGGGAAAACATCTTTAATTCGGATGTTAGCAGCAGCAGAAGAGCCAACCGCAGGAGAGATTTATTTGAATGGCGATCGCCTGCGTCGGGATAAAACGAACCCAACCCTGAAACGTCGTTTGGGTTATTTACCCGATGACTATCCTTTATATAAAGAGTTAACTGTTTGGGATTATTTAGATTATTTTGCTCGGTTATATCTTCTCAAAGAACCCAAGCGTACCAAAAGGTTACACGAAGTTTTAGAGCTAATCCAACTAGAAAATAAGCGCAATAGCTTAATTTCAACTCTATCAAGGGGGATGAAACAACGTTTGTGTTTGGCTCGAACGAT
>JBARZF010000776.1:0-3680 GCA_049649675.1 Rivularia sp. (in: cyanobacteria)
GCTCAGAAATGAACCCAATTGAACTTGAGTGGCAGCATATCAAAAAGGATGAATTATCAGGTCAAATGTTCGATGATGAACTAGACCTTGCCTACGCTGTAATGAATGGGGTTAAAGCCAGAGGGGAGAAAAGAGCTTATAAAACAGAACGTGTTAAATTTTACTCAAATTCCTCTTCTTAACTTTTCGTTACATAGCTATACTTTTTTTCGCCGACTTACTTAATGCAAATATTTGTAAGAATTTCGTGCATTCTATCCAATATTGGAGCATTGATTATTCTCTTCGATATTTGGTCACAAACACAAAATGTAGGTGAATTAAAATACGGCACATGAAACTTTGTAAACAGTTCTTTAACAAGCATCCGTGTCTGATATATATTAATAATATAACAGATTTTAAATAGAGGTAAATTCCTGTTGTGGCAACAAGACGTATGACTTTCCGGTTATATCCAAATCAGACAACTGAATCAAAATTGCGGTATCACCGAAAGTTACACAAGGACTTGTACAATGCCGCAGTAAATAACAGATTTACTCAATATCAAAAGTTTAACCACAAGGTTGATTATTTTGAGCAGCAGAATTGTTTGCCAGCGTTCAAAAAAGTTTGGATAGAATACAAAGAACTTCCTAGCCATGCTTTACAAGCAACTTTAAAGCGTGTTGATTTTGCATTTGAACGCTGGTTTAAAGGATTAGCGAAACGGCCTAGATTCAAATCAATTCGACATTATTCGGGGTGGACATATCCAGATTCTGCGGGATTTAAAGTAGAATCTAATGGCAAAAATGGGTATCTAAATCTATCCAAAATTGGCAAGATTCAGATGCGTGGCTGCGGACGATACTGGGGAACAGCTACTACTTGTACTATTATTTTTCGCAATGGGAAATGGTGCGCTTCTATAACAGTTAATGTTTTGGATCAAGTCCTAAAATCAGAAATTTTACCTCTCGGTACAGTAGGAATTGATAATGGTTGTTTTTCAGCATTATCAATTACCGATGGGCAGAATCATCAACAAATTGATGCCCCTAAGTTTTATAGAATTGCTGAACAGAAAATCAAAAAAGCTTCTAAGGAGAAGAGACGTAAACGCGCACCAAATAGAAACAAAAAAATTAAGGCTTCTAGCAGATATAAAAAAGCCCAGTCCAAAGTCAGTTTGTTAACTCGTAAAGTTGCTAACCAACGTCAGAACTGGGTACATCAAGTTGCAGTAGAAATAATCAGCAGTAATAGCTTCATTGCAACGGAAAAACTAGAAGTCAAGAATATGACCAGTAAAGCTAAAAAAGGTAAGCGCAAAAAGCAAAAAGCTGGGTTAAATAAGTCAATTCTTGACGTAGGTTTTGGAATGCTTCGCAAAACTATCAAATACAAAGTTGAGCAAATTGGTGGTGTATTTGTAGAAGTGCCAACCCGTCGAGTCAAACCCAGTCAAACCTGTCCAAAATGCGGTTTTCAGCAGAAGAAAACACTTGACATTCGAGTGCATGAATGCTGTATCTGCGGATATGTTCAGGATAGGGATATTGCGGCTGCTGAGGTTATGCTTTATTGGGCAAAAGGTACTCTGCCGGGGCTAGGAACTAACCTCGTAGACGCCGATCCTTGTAGCTCTACTTCACGTACCCGCACTCATGCGGGAACCATGAAGCAACTAGGGGAAAAGAAGCGTCAAAAATCTCAAAGTAACTTTGCTAATATCAAACCAGAGGATGCAGAAACCTCTAGTTCTAGCGAAGCTAACTAGAGGTAGTTCATGAGAAACACACACTAAGAGGTAACATAAGTGCAGATTAACGACCTTTGTTCATCTTGGTATAAGTCTTATTTGTACCTACAAGACTGCCAATCAGATATCCACCGAATCCCCATAAAACTGGCATTATCCAAGAGTCATCAGAACTTTGTGTATTGGATGATGGTACATCATTTTGACTATTTTCAGACCTAGGGGGCGTTTCTTCAGTAAATGATTCATCATTAAAAGACTGTGCTATCAATTGCCCTGATAGGTTGTTGTCGATCGCACTCACTGGTTTCACAGCTACAGCCGAAAATATGGTTAGACAAGCAGTAGCAAGTGCTAATTTTTGAGCGTTCCTCATCATAATCCTTAACCCTTTTAATTTGAGTAGATATTTAGACATAGGAGGATAATCCCTCACTCTGACATTGAAATTAGTTGAGAGAGGAATACTCTTTATATACCTAAATTTTGGCCAGGAATAGCAGTTAGCTTCTATTAATTTATTAGTTTTTACGGTTATAAATCAATAACTTAATGCTACAATTAAATGTTTATCTTTAGAAGTAACTTTGCTATTAGTGTTAATTATCATACAGCATTAGTGTTACTTAAGGTGATAGATAAATATTATTAATTTCTCTGGCCAGAATTTAATAATGGCTTATTTATGGAGATATTAGTTGATAATTGGCTGATTTTGGCATCAACTATGCAACTATCGCAAGAAAGATGCTTGTTTGAAAAATGCTTAATTAATGCCGTAATTTTTACATTCATAGATGGTATCTTTTTTACCCTGTAGGTGAGATGGGATGCAATGCGAAATTTGAATGTTGATAGCTTTAATTATCTTCACTCTTATATTCAAAATTTCCGCGAATATTTATGAGAAATTAGGTAAACAGTGAAGTTTGTTTGAGTGGATGACAGCTATTAGCACAGGTATGTTCCCTTACAAAGTAAAAAAATCCGCTAAATTACTCACAGTTTAGTACTCGAACAACTCAAAATTGCCGGGTGAAGGGGGAGAGGGGGAAGAGGAGCCACTGCGTTGCCGAGGAACACGACGGTTGTAGCAAGTGGCGTGGGGAAGAGAGGGGTTAGATTTAGTCAGGATTTGAAACGCTTAGAAACCCGGCTTTTTGGAAAAACCGGGTTTCTTAATGTTGAGGAAATTTAATTGTAAATCGATTTAAACGACAACCGCTGCTTGCTTTAGTTCAAAAATCTTCTTGATTACATCTTCTACAACTTTATCCGGTGTAGAAGCACCAGAGGTAATTCCTACAACAATTTTCCCATCTGGTAGCCATTTCTGAGATGTTTCCATATCGCCATTTAACTGACGATGTTCGATGCTATTTTCTGATAAAATTCTTTCAACGCTATCAACATGATAGGAAGGAAGTTCTTTTTCTACTGCTATTTCCTGCAAATGAGCAGTATTTGAGGAATTAAATCCACCAATAACTACCATAAAATCAAGTTTTTCTTCCACTAACTCTAACATTGCATCTTGTCTTTCTTGGGTAGCGTCGCAAATCGTATTAAAGCTTTGAAAGTGTTGATTTATTTCGGTAGGGCCATATTTTTTCATCATGGTACGCTCAAATAGCTTACCAATGTGTTCGGTTTCTCCTTTGAGCATTGTAGTTTGATTGGCAATCCCAACTTTCTCTAAATCGGTGTCGGGATCGAATCCTTTTGAACAAGCGTTACTGAATTTACTTAAAAATTCTTCTTTATTACCACCATTCAAAATATAGTTGGTAACATATTCAGCTTCGTGCAAATTGAGAACAATCAGATATTTACCAGCAAAAGAACTAGTTGCAATGGTTTCTTCGTGCTTATATTTGCCGTGAATGATAGAAGTACAGTCAACTTTTTTGTGCTTTTCAACCGTATTCCAAAC
>JBARZF010000777.1:0-5948 GCA_049649675.1 Rivularia sp. (in: cyanobacteria)
GAGCAAGATAATTATAAATCCAGCTAGCAAGATAATTATAAATCCAGCGAGCAAGATAATTATAAATCCAGCGAGCAAGATAATTATAAATCCAGCGAGCAAGATAATTATAAATCCAGCGAGCAAGATAATTATAAATCCAGCGAGCAAAACACATTTGATAAATCCAGCGAGCAAGGTAATTTTAAACCCAGCGAGCAAAACACATTTGATAAATCCAGCGAGCAAAGTAATTTTAAATCTAGCGAGCAAGATGCTCGCACTACAAATAAACTCGATTTAGCAAGCTTTGGCGAAATATTAACGTTAATTTTAGGATTTGCATTAACCGCAATCGCATTAGAAAATCCCGCATTACGTTCCCTAAACTTACTTTTATCCACCATCACCCTCTTCATCGTCACCCACCAACACTTTCACAAAATCTTTTCTCCCCCCTCTACCCCCTCTACCCCCTCTACCCTCACCTACCTAACTCACATCAGTGCAATACTTACCCTTTTCTCGTGGATAAATTTATTCTTCCCCAGTCTTTCACCACAAGTTTGGGCGGTTGTTTGCTTGGTTGTGATGGTGGCGGAATGGTTATTTAGCGTTGGTGATGGAATATGGCGGCTTAGTGCATGGCATATTGGTTTGCTGCTTGCGGGTGCAAGTTATTTGCTGTTGTTGACGAATCTAGAATCAACTTGGAATGGTATTTATATAAATCAATATACAAATCAATCAAGTTGGGGATTGACGTGGTTAGTTACACCTTTAACGCTGATGGTTATTGCTAGTCGCAGCGGGGAAGGAAAAGAAAATAAGCAAATAATTAGCGTTTTAGCTGTCATATTTGCTCAATTATTAACTTTAACTTTACCTGGCGCGAGGTTAATAAGTTTAGCTGTTGGTGCGGCGGTGATGTTTGTAAATACAAGATACTTAAAACATAAAAACTTTGCGATAATTACTGTTTTGTTATGTTTAAGTTTCATTGCTGCTGCGGTATGGGAAACAGCTTCTTTATCCTATGCAGTTTGGTTTGTATTGACTGCGGTTATTACTTTGTGTTTGTGGGTAATTCGTAAATTATTGCAGCGAGGAAATGAATTAGCAAATATATATGCAGATGCTACAGACTTCTGGGCTAGCACGCTTTGCGGTATCGAGTTATTACTGTTAAGCATCCACGCGATATCAATTTTCTTGTTTGCTGAATCTAATATCTTATTGTGTACGATTTCCGCAGTTATTCTTTTAGTAGCTTTATCTTTTCGGCATTTCTACGAATCCACAAACTGGACATTTTACGGTATTGGGTGGAGCGTAGAATTGTTGGAAGTGTACCTGATTGAGATATTGGAATTTGGTATTTATGAAGTTACTAATGATAATTCACCCCAACTTATCTACCTTGCCCTCGCAAATATTGGCTTAGGTTTAATTACGCAATTAATCGGTGAATGGTTGCAAAGTAAGCACTATTCTGGAAAACTTCCCAACCGCTGGCACATTTTACCTTTATTATATGCAGGTTTCGGGGTGTTGCTACGCTGGAGTATCTTTGATAGCTGGACTGGTTTATCGACGCTGGCTGTTGCTTGGATTGTAATTAGCATCGGAAGACGCAATCGAAAATTAAAACCGCTACTGTATTTAGGACTTGCTGGAGTATCAATAGCTGCATACGAACTGTTAATTTACCAACTCACGCAAGCTAGTGGTGGTGCGGTTGGTGATGGTTGGATAATTTTGGCTACCCTAGCTACATTTATTGCCTATGCTTATCGTTTATTGTCGCGTTGGTTGACAAGTTATCTAAAACTCAGTTCCCAAGAATTGAAAATATTTGCTCATTTTCATTGGGCTTTGGGTAGCGTTTTATTAATGGCGACAATAGGTAATCCTATAGAAGCGTATCAGTTGGCATTGGCGACGGGATTATTATTAAGTTGCTACGCAATATTTCAAGCAAGATATAGTAATAAGTTAGCATCGCAACCAAATTCGAGAAATATTGTAGAAGCAGATATTTGGGTTTACATTGGTTTAATACAGATTGCTGTTTTTAGATACTTTATCCCACCAGCCTCAATAGTCAGCATTTTCTTCCAACAAATACGCCCTTGGATAGCAGGGGTTTCCTGTATAGTAGGCTATTTCGTCTACATTTTACCGTGGGAGCGTTGGGGCTGGCGCAAAAAACCTTGGCAAGTAACAGCATATATTCTCCCCTTATTTTACTTATGGGAAACCAGAATACAAATTTATTCTATTTCCTTATTACTAGTAGCTGGTTACTATATTTTCATCGCTAAAATTACAACAAAATTACGCTTTACCTATATTAGTTTGGCGTTGGCAAATTGGGTTTTGTATCGTTGGTTTATCGATTTAAATTTAACCGATGCTTTGTGGTACATTTCCTCAATCGGTTTATCTTTGTTATATATTGCACAATTTGATCCGCAACTCAAACTACCGCAAAACAAAGTATATCGTCACGGGTTACGAATATTAGCTAGCGCTGGGATTTGTGGATATGCGAGTATATTCCATCAAAATCAATTTTGGGTACCGGGAATTTTAAGCTTGATTGCGATATTTGCCGGATTAGGATTAAGAATACGCGCCTTTTTGTATATTGGCACGGCATCATTTTTAATTACAGCTTTCTATCATCTAGTAATATTTACCCTGGATTATCCCTTCCTCAAATGGGTAGTAGGTTTGTTAGTTGGAATAACATTGATTTTCATTGCAGCCAACTTTGAAAGTCGCCGTCAACAGTTAAATGCCCTGATTCGTAATATTAATAGTGAATTTAAAGAATGGGAGTGAATCAATTAACAATTATCAATTAACAATTGACAATTATCGAATTTAAATTAATTATCCAGCGGTTTTCGTTGACTGCAATACAAATTTGATTTACGTTAAGCCCCCAACTTTAGCGAATGGTTAGAGGTTATTAATATCTATAAAACTTCTCATCTTGCACCATTATCAACATTGCCTTGGAATAAATTCCCAGGCTTAAAAACAAAGTCATCTCAAGACGACTGAGCATTGTATCGAGTACGTTTTCATTTACATCTTTTTCCTATGTTCCCTCAACCCTACTTTCTTTTAACTATAAAACTACTTAATAACAACTTTCTTTTTACGATTTAATGAAAATCACGATTCAAATTTATATATTTTAGAATACAAATATTTGACTAAATACTAACAGTCATCGGGTTAACAATAAAAATATTCCTTTATATTTATACTAGTAAATAGCACTTTATTTTATTGTTCGGAGTAAATATAAGCTTTGCTAAATAACCTTCTTATTTAAAAGTAAAACCTAAAAATGCAAATTGAAAATGATCGGTACCCAAATCCACAAAAGCAAGGAAACTTGAGTGGTTGTTTGATTACAATTGTATTGTTCTTTTTATTCTTAGGTTTTTTCCCTTTATTTAATAGTCCGAGCAAAACAGAAGTTCCCTACAGTCAGTTTCGGAATCAAGTAAGGGAAGGTAAAGTAGGCAAAGTTATTGTAAATGAAAACAAAGTAGAATATTTTCTAAAAACTGATTTAGATAAAGCCAAAAAATCTAAATCTGGTAAATCAACTCGTCCAGAGAAAGCCTACGTTACAATTCCTTTACCAGAAGACCAAACTCTACCAAAGTTATTAGAAGATAATAGCGTGGAATTTGGGGTTCGACCGACTGGTGGCGGAAATTGGATATTTACAGCTTTGGGTTGGTTTATTCCACCATTTTTATTGTTTTTGATGATAGCTTGGTTTGCTAACCGCGCTCAAGCGGGAGGAGATGGTTCAAACCCTCTAAGCGTAGGCAAAAGCAAAGCTAGAGTTTATTTAGGAAATGCTAACGGGGATAGAGTTACCTTTGCTGATGTTGCTGGAATTGATGAAGCTAAAACAGAACTACAAGAAGTAGTAGATTTTCTCAAAAATCCCGATCGATATACTCAAATAGGGGCAAAAATTCCTAAAGGAGTGTTATTAGTAGGGCCACCAGGAACAGGTAAAACCCTTTTAGCTAAAGCAGTTGCGGGAGAAGCTGGAGTTCCGTTTCTCAATGTCTCCGGTTCTGAATTTATGGAGATGTTTGTCGGGGTTGGTGCTGCCAGAGTCCGAGATTTGTTTGAACAAGCCAAGCAGTTATCTCCCTGTATCGTATTTATCGATGAATTAGATGCTCTGGGTAAATCTAGAAGTGGTTCTGGGATGTTTGCTTCAAGTAATGATGAACGGGAACAAACTTTGAATCAAATGTTGACTCAGATGGATGGTTTTGAAGCGAATACAGGAATAATTATCATCGCTGCAACAAACCGACCGGAAATATTAGATCAAGCCTTACTTCGTCCTGGACGTTTTGATAGACAAGTAGTTGTAGATCGTCCGGATAGGCTGGGACGTTTGGCAATTTTACAAGTACATACGCAAAAAGTTAAGTTGCATGAGAACATAGACTTAAGCATAATTGCGGCGCGTACACCCAGTTTTGCAGGTGCAGATTTAGCTAATTTGATCAATGAAGCTGCGCTGTTAGCTGCAAGAGAGCATCGAGAATCCGTAACGATGGCAGATTTTAATGAAGCCTTAGAAAGGTTAATTGCAGGTTTAGAGAAAAAAACCCGCGTACTCAACGAAAAAGAAAGAGAAATCGTTGCTTATCACGAATGCGGTCATGCAATAGTTGGTGCATTAGTATCAGGTGAAGTAGAAAAAATTTCTATTGTGCCCAGGGGAACAAGTGCTTTAGGCTACACATTGCAGCTACCAGGAGAAGACCGCTTTTTGATGTTAGAAGGTGAACTTCGCGCTCGAATTACCACCTTATTAGCTGGACGTAGTGCTGAAGAAGTCGTTTTTGGTGAGGTTTCCACAGGGGCAAGCGACGACATTCAAAAGGCAACCGATTTAGCCGAAAAAGCAGTTACGCTTTACGGTATGAGTAAGAATCTAGGACCGATCGCACTAGAAAAACCACAATCTTCATTTTTAGATGGTTCGCCAAATTCCCGTCGTCCTGTAAGCTCAATAGTAGCAGCAGCAATTGACACAGAAGTCAGAGAAATTATTGAAAACGCCCATCATCAAGCGCAATTAATTCTTAAAACTAACCGCGACTTACTTGAAGAAATGACCCAACATCTTCTAAAAGATGAAGTCTTAGAAGGTGATATTTTGCGTTCCTATTTAAATCGAGTACAGGCAGTGTAGGGGAAGATGGGGAGATGGGGGGATGGGGGGACAAGGAGACAAGGGGAATTTTAACCTTTAACTTTAATTTATCCTAACTGATAACTGATAACTGATAACTGATAACTGGTAACTGATAACTGATAACTGTTCACTGTTAACTGTTCACTGATAACTGATAACTGATAACTGATTTTATGATGCAATGGCAGCAACTTTTAATTAGACAAAGACTGGGTAAAAACAATCCTATTGATTCGGAATCTGTACGCACTTGTTTTCAAAGAGATTACGATCGTTTGGTGTTTTCATCTCCTTTTCGCCGTTTAAAAGATAAGACTCAAGTTTATTCTTTACCGGAAAACGATTATTTGCGTACTCGTTTAATTCACAGTATTGAAGTTTCCTGTGTTGGGCGATCGCTAGGTACAATTGTCGGGAACGAAATTATTCAAAGGCATAATCTTAAAGATTACAATCCTTCTGATTTCGGGGATATTGTTTCTGCTGCAAGTCTCGCTCACGATATCGGTAATCCTCCTTTTGGACACGCTGGGGAAGATGCGATTCAAAGCGGCTTTAAAAATTGGTTTGCAACTGCACAAATATCTCTCGACAAAATTCAGGAAACTGACTTTAATTTATTTGAAGGTAACGCTCAAGGATTCCGAATTATCAGCAATCTAGAAATGCAGCCAAAAAAAGGGGGAATGCAACTTACCTGTCCAACAATAGC